>JAGRKZ010000264.1 GCA_020442065.1 Bauldia sp. | reverse complement strand
TAGCTGCCGAGGGTGACGATGAAGGACGGGATGCGAAGCCCGGTGACGAGGAGGCCGTTGAACAGCCCGACCACCGCACCGACGAGGATCGCGAGCGGCAGGGCGAGGTAGATCGGAACGCCCCACACGATCCACATCACGGCAAGGGCGTTGGCGCCGAGGCCGTACATGGCGCCGAAGGAGAGATCGATCTCGCCGACGACGATGACCAGCAGCAGTCCGAGCGACATGATCGCGACCGAGCTCATGGCGCGGAGCACGGAAATGCCGACATCGATGTTGAAGGAGTTCGGCTTGATGATGAAGATCACGAGCGCCACCAGGATGATGGCCATGAACAGGCCGCCCATGCGCAGCGCGATGTCGAAGGTGGCGCTGCCGGCCGCCGAAAGGCCCTGACGATCCTGGTCTGCGGCGGGGGTCTCGGACGGGACGGTCATGCGTGTTCCGAAGCGGTTCTCACGGAAAGTGGGGGCCGGCCGCGATGGGTCGGCCCCAAGTTCTTTCGGGAGGCGGCTACTGCTGGCTGAGGATCTTGTCGAGCTCTTCACGGGCCGCCGCGACGTCGGCAGCCAGCACCGGCAGAAGCGTCTGGGTGTTGGGCAGGATGACACCGTTCTTCAGGAACTGGGCGCAAGCCGGCCCGCCAAAGGCCGCCTGATCGGACCAGCGCTGGTCGAGAGCGGCGACCTGGAGGCCCTTCTCGATGCCGTCGAGCTGGCCCTTCGAGACGTTCCAGCCGATGGTGAAGACCTGACCGGTCTTGTTCAGGCTCTCGATGGCGCGGTTGGCGTGCTCGGCGCCGATGTCGACGTTCTCGATGAACTGCACATCGGGATTGGCCGACAGGAACGTGCGATAGGCGTCGTAGGTCTGGCCCGGGTCGTAGGAGACGTTGAGGCCGTTCTCCTCGGTGGTGACGAAGGTCGCATCCGGGATCGCCGCCATGATGGTGTCGTGGAAGCCCTTCATCCGGCCCTGCGCCCAGAACTGGGTCGGGTCGCCGCCTGAGACGGCGAAGACCTTGAGGTCCTTGTTGTTGGCCTTCATCCAGTCGAGCACGATGTTCGCCGCGGTCTCGCCTTCGAGCATCGGCACCTGGGTGAAGTTGGTGAACTCATGACCGCGCGAGGTGACGCCCGCGGTGAACACCGGAATGCCCTGGTCCATCATCTTGTTGGTGATGGCGGTCACCGAATCGGAGGTCGACGGCTCGATCGAGATGCAATCGATGTCGCCGGCGGCGAGCTTGGCCTCGATCTGCGCGACCTGGGCGTTGGGGTCGGTCTGGACCGGCGCGATGGCCGCGCACTCCATCGGATAGATCTCGTTGCCGAGCTTGCAGCCGGTCTCGAAGCCCGCGGCATATTGCGGCGAGAACAGCGGAATGCCCGACGCCTGGTAGGAGAAGACGTAGTTGATCTTCTCGCCGGCCTTGACCTTTTCGGCGATGCGGTCGGCGAGCTTGAAGGTGCCCCAGTCGCGCTTGACCTCGAAGGGCGCGCCGTCGACGTTCTCGCCCTCGGTGGGGATCTGGGTCTGGGCCAGCGCCGGCAGCGCCAGTCCAACCGCGCCGGCCGCGATCGCGGCAAGCAGCATACGCTTTGCAGTGCCAGTCATCTTGATTCTCCTCCCTTGAGAAACCCTGACAGTCCGTCGCTTCTTCCCGTGCCCGCTCACGCGGACAGGACCTTCTCGCTGCGATAGCCCTCGATCACGTCCTCGATCACTTCGATACCGAGGCCGGGACCGGTGGGCGGATAGACCCAGCCGTCCTTCTGCTCGAACGGGCGGGTCACGAGATCATGCTGCATCGGATTGCGGATCGGCTTGAACTCGAAGAGCTTTGCCGACGGCGTATTGAACGAGATGGCGAGGCTCGCCGCGGTGACGATCGCCGACGACCAGGCATGGGCGTTGGCCTGCCGCCGGTAGAACTCGCAGCGCTCGGTGACCTTCTTGAAGCCGGTGATGCCCTCGGCGCGGCCCGGATCGACACCGATCACGTCGACCGTGCCGGTGGCGAGCACCCGCTCGAACTGGTCGAGCGTCCACTCGCGCTCACCATAGGCGATGCGCGTCGTGGTCTTGGCGCGGAGGTTGGCGTAGCCCTCCGGATCCCAGGCGCCGAGCGGCTCCTCGATCCAGGCGAGCTCGTACTCCTCCATGTCACGCGCGCGGCGGACGGCGTCGGTGACGTCCCACTTGATGGCGATGCCGTTGTCGATCATCAGCATGCGCTTCGGACCCAGCACCTCGCGCATCGCCTTGACGTAGGCGACGTCGCGGTCGTGATCGTAGCCGAGATTGGCGTTGCCGCGCTTGCCGAAGCCGGTCTTGAGGCCCTGGTAGCCGTCCTCCATCCACCGCGCCGTCTCATCCGCCATGTCCGGGATCGACTCGTAGTGGGCATGGCAGGAGGCGATCACCGGCAGCTTCTCGTGGACGCAGCCGCCGAGCAGGTCGAGGACACTGGCGTTGAGCGCCTTGCCCTTGAGGTCCCACAGCGCGATGTCGATCGCCGCCACGGCGTAGGAGGCGATGCCGCCGTGATAGCCGTACCACCACGCCTGCTGCTTGTTCTGCCGCCACAGCGCCTCGGTCTCGACCGGGTTCTTGCCGACGAGATTGGGGGCCATGCCCTCGATGATCGCCTTGGCGGCGAAGTTCGCCTCCGGGAACTGGGTGATCGACTCGCCCCAGCCGACCTGGCCGTCATCGGCGGTGATCTTGCAGAGGCAGAGATGCCTCAGCGCGTTGAAGTCGTTCGGCTCCGGATAGCTGACCGGAATCGCTTCGACCCTGGCGATCTTCATTCTGTTCTCCTGAATCCGAAGTGGCCGCCGTCAGGCGAGACTCTGAGACCCCAACCCTCCCCTTGTGGGAGGGT
>JAGRKZ010000263.1:5044-5470 GCA_020442065.1 Bauldia sp. | reverse complement strand
CCGAGCGCCGTGGCATCGAGGTCGCGGCCGCGGAGCCCGTGACCAGGCCCGGCGAGATGGCGGAGGACGGTGAGCGCGGCCCCGGCGGCGCGCTCGATCGCCACCGTGCCGAGCGACCGCGCCGTATCCGCTGTGCCGCCGGCGGCTAGGGCCACCGCGCCGGAACCGTGGGCGGCGAGCCGGACGTCGGCATCGATCGCGTCGAGGTGGAGACCGCCACCGCCGTCGACGACCACCGAGATCTTCGGCGCAAGCGACGCTGCCAGCGTTCCGTCCACGCCGCGGCGGATGGCGTCGGCGACGGCGCGGAGGTCTGCGGTCTCCGGCGGGTCGAGGCCCGCGAGCGGCGAGACCAGCACTGCCGGTCGCGCGTCGACGATACCCGCGGTTGCGAGTGCCGTCGCGAACGCCTCGACGGACCCTGCC
>JAGRKZ010000263.1:1300-4879 GCA_020442065.1 Bauldia sp. | reverse complement strand
CAGGCGTTGCGGCGGGGAGCGGCAGTCATGGCCGCGACTGATACCAGATCACAGCCTGTGGTGCATCGGGGTCGCGACCGGCCCGGGCAGGCGTCCGGCTATGGCAGCCGGATCGACTGTTCGAACTGGAAGACGTTCTCGGGGTCGTACTTGCCCTTGATCTCCCGCAGCCGCGGAAGGTTCGCCCCGTAGTAGGCGTCCTGCCAGCCGGCGAGGTAGGGATCGATGTAGTTCACGTAGCTGGCGCCGGACCGGTATTCGGCGACCGAATCGTACATTTCCCGTGTCCAGGCGATGTTGGCCTCGGCGATCTCCGGGGCCGCTCCCGGCAGCCAGCGGGACTGGTACTGGGCCATGTAGATCATGCCACGGTGGGGAAACGCCGTCGCGTCGGGCGCCGTGTCGTTGATCGCGCCGCCGCACGATTCCAAGAGGACCTTGCCGACCTGGGCGTCGGGGTCCAAGGTTTCGGGCGTCAACGTGCGGTCGCCCTGGCGGCGGGTGATCGCGTCGATGAGGAGGGCGCAGCCTTCCTCGGGCCATGGCGAAAAGACGAAATCGGAGCCGATGTAGATCGACGTGCGGGCGAGCTTGCGGTCCGGGGTGATGCCGGCGGTCCGGCATTCGTCCGGCCGGAGGCCGGCGCAGCTCCAGTCCCGCTCCGTCGAGAGGAACGACGCGGTCGTGGTGGTGGTGGAGACGGGCGTCGCCTTCGCGGCGCCGACGAGGTCGCGGGCGAGCGCCTCGGCCTGTTCGCGGGGCCCGGCAAGGGTGAAGTCGACCGTGACCGTGGCGCCGCTTCCCGTCGGCCCCGGCGCTCCGGTGATCAGTTCCAGCTCGCAATGCCCCTCGCGCGGCAAGGTCGTGATCCAGTCCTGCCAGGCGCGGAGCACCCCGAGGGCCGACTCCCAGGCGAAGGTGTACTGGATTTCGGTGAAGTCCATGTCGACCGGCTGCAGCCGGAAGGTCAGTTCCGTCACCACGCCGAAATTGCCGCCGCCGCCGCCGCGGCAGGCCCAGTAGAGGTCGCTGTTCTCCTTGGGGTCGGCGACGATGACCTTGCCTTCGGCGGTCACCATGCGGAGGCCGAGGAGGTTGTCGGAGGTGAGCCCGTGGAGGGGCGAAAGCCGCCCGAACCCGCCGCCGAGGGCGAGGCCGGTGATGCCGACGGTCGGACAGGTTCCGGCGGGGACCACCATGCGGTGGGGCCAGAGGGCCTCATAGAGCGCGAGGTTGGTCTGGCCCGCGCCGACGGTGACGGTCGCCTTGGCGGGATTGGCCCGCACCGTATTGAGCCGGCTCACGTCGATGACGAGGCCCTTGGAGGCCGAATACCCGGCGAAGCTGTGGCCGCCATTCCGCACTGCGAAGGGGAGGGACTCCTCGCGCGCGAAGGCGATCGACGTAGCGACATCGGCCTCGTCCGCGGCAACCACGACGGCGAGCGGAAGGGTGTCCTCGAAAGCGGCGTTGAAGGGCTGGCTGGCCATCGCGTAGGCCGCGTCGTCGGCCGTGATCAGACGGCCGCGAAGGTCCTTGCCGAAGGCGGCGAGACGCTCGGCAAGGCCGGCCGATCCGGCGATCGCGGCGAACGGCATCAATCCCCCGCCGCCCATCCCCCCGGCAAACCCAAGTCCGAACTTGAGGAATTCACGACGTCGCATCGTGCACCCCCTTGGCGTCTGGTCGGTCATTCGGCGTGAGCCGAGACTGGACCATCGTTGCTGGCCCCGCAAGCGAGCGCGCCGAGTGACGCCGTCGCCTTTTCCACGTTGACAAGCATCGGCGGGGATGGGTCAAATCGGGGATTGCGGGCGGGGACTGCCGACGGACGGCCGGATCAGGGGATTCCCGGGCGACGGACGGTCGATCTCACCACCGCGCTTCACGCCGGAGGGTTTCAATGACACCGCGCAGTTTCTTCCTGACCGCGGCGGCTGCCGCATTCATGGCTGGCGCCGTCGCCGCCGGTCCCGCGTTGGCCGACGCCGAATCGCAGGATCCGATCAAGATCACGCTCCACGACTGGACCGGGCAGTTCATCACCTCCAAGATCATGGGCGAGGTGCTGAAGAAGGCCGGCTACAACGTCGAGTATGTCCAGGCCGACTACCTCGCCCAGTTCGCCGGCCTCAAGACCGGCGACCTGACGCTGGCCATGGAGATCTGGGCCACCACCGGCCAGGAGGCCCTCGACGAGGCCGTCGGCAGCGGCAAGGTGGAGAATCTCGGCGAGACCGGCATGGTCGCCAAGGAAGAATGGTGGTTCCCGGAATACATGAAGGAGAAGTGCCCCGGTCTTCCCAACTGGGAGGCGCTGAAGGATGAGGCCTGCGCCGAGGCCTTCTCGATCCCGGAGACCGCGCCGAAAGGGCGCTATCTCAGCGGGCCGGTGACCTGGGGCGGCTTCGACGAGGAGCGTGTCGAGGCGCTGGACCTCCCGTTCGAGGTGGTCCATGCCGGTACCGATGCTGCCCTTTTCGCCGAGCTCGAGAGCGCCTATCAGCGCCAGGCGCCGATCATGCTGTGGATCTACTCGCCGCACTGGGCGCCGGCCAAGTACAAGGGGGAGTGGGTCGAGTTCCCGCCCTATGAGCCGGCCTGCTACACCGACCCGGCCTGGGGCATCAATCCGGACGCCACCCATGACTGCGGCAAGCCCACCGGCCCGATCTGGAAGGCCGGCTGGGCCGGCATCAAGGACAAGTGGCCGGGCGCCTACAGTGCGATCAAGGCCTTCAACATCTCGAGCGACGAGATGAACACGATGGTGGGCGAGGTCGATCTCGACGGCAAGGAAGTCGATGCCGTGGTCGCCGCGTGGATCGCCGCCAACGAGGCGCGTTGGCAGGAGTGGCTGAAATAGGCGGCACGCGCTGAAACCAGCCCGGGGGACGGTCGGGCATTGCCTGATGCGTCCCCCTGCGCCCGCGTGCGGTGACGGCGGCGTCCCGACATCGGCGTCCGGTCGGCGAGCTACGAACCCATGACGGCCACTGCACCCAAGCTCGCTTGCCGCTCGGTCTGGCGGCTCTACGGCGCGCGCGCCGCCGATGTCTTCCGTCACGGCCCCGCCCCGGACGAGGCCGCGCTCGCTTCGCCCGACGTGATCACCGCCGTTCGCGACGTCTCGCTCGAGGTCAACCAGGGCGAGATCTTCGTCATCATGGGGCTCTCCGGCTCCGGCAAGTCGACGCTGGTGCGCTGCATGTCGCGGCTGGTCGAGCCGTCGGCCGGCGAGATCCTGTTCAACGGCAGCGACCTCCTCGCCGCCAGCCCGCGCAAGATGATCGAAATCCGCCGTCACCGCATGGGCATGGTGTTCCAGCATTTCGCTCTGCTTCCGCATCTCTCCGTGCTCGGCAATGTCGGCTTCCCGCTCGAGGTGCAGGGCGTGCCGCGAGCGGATCGCGAGGCGCGTGCGCGGGAGATGATCGAACTGGTCGGTCTCGCCGGTCGGGAGGCCGACTATCCCCACCAGCTCTCCGGCGGCCAGCAGCAGCGCGTCGGCATCGCCCGCTCGCTGGCGGTGGAGCCGGAGCTGTGGTTCCTCGACGAGCCGTTCTCGGCGCTCGATCC
>JAGRKZ010000263.1:0-1265 GCA_020442065.1 Bauldia sp. | reverse complement strand
ACGCTGCACAAGACCATCGTCTTCATCACCCACGACTTCGACGAGGCGATCCGCCTCGCCGACCGCATCGCCATCATGAAGGACGGGCGGATCGAGCAGACCGGCACCCCGGAGGACCTGGTGATGCGTCCGGCCACCGACTATGTCGCCGAGTTCACCCGCGACGTGCCGAAGGCCAAGGTGCTGACCGTCGCCGCGATCATGGACAGGGACGATACGGCGGCGGCCGAGGGCGAGGTGACGGCCGACACCCGGATCGCGGCCGTGGCGCCGCGGCTCCGCGAGGCGGTGGCGCCGCTGGCGGTGGTCGACGGCGAGGGCAGGCGGGTGGGGACGCTCACCCGCGCCGCCGTCGCGGACGTGATGCTGGGGGGCTAGCCGTGGGGAGCCACCCATGAGCGTCGCCGCAGACGTCGCCCCGCGCGGCAGCCAGCTCGATTCGCGGACATTGGTGATCCGGGCCGCCTGGGCCGTGGTCATCGCCGTGACGGCGCTCCTGTGGCTCGTGGGCAAGGACGTCGCCCCGTGGGCGGTCGTCTATCCCAAGGGCATGGAGCTGCCGGCGGCGAAGTGGATCTCGCAAGGGATGAACTGGCTGGTCGACGACGCGACCTTCGGCCTCTTCACCTTCACCGAGATGACCCGCGCCATCGCCGCCGTGGTCGAGGTGCCCTATACGATCGCCCTTTCGGTGCTCTCGACCGGCTTCATGCAGGGCGAGGGCTCGAACGCCGTCCAGCTTCTGCCGCCGCTCTCCTGGGTGGCGGTGATCGCACTCGTCGCCCTTGCCGGCTACTACGCCGGCGGCCGGCGGCTCGCGCTGCTGGTCGGCCTTTGCTTTCTCTATCTCGCCGCGTTCGGCCAGTGGCAGAGCGCGATGCAGACCCTCTCCTCGATCCTCGTCGCGGTGCCGATCGGGGTCGCGGGTGGTCTCGTCCTCGGGCTCGCCGGCTACCGCTGGCCGCGCTTCGAGCGGGTCATGCGACCGGTGCTCGATCTGATGCAGACGGTGCCGATCTTCGCCTACCTGGTGCCGATCCTCTTCCTGTTCGGCTTCGGCCCCGTCGCCTCGATCGTTGCCACCATCATCTACGCCATGCCGCCGATGGTACGGGTGACGATCCTTGCCATCCAGGCGGTGCCGGGCGAGGTGCAGGACCTCGGCCGGATGATCGGCTGCACCCGCCGGCAGATGACGTGGAAGGTGATGGTGCCTTCGGCCCGACGCGGGCTGATGGTTGGCGTCAACCAGGTGATCATGCTGT
>JAGRKZ010000082.1 GCA_020442065.1 Bauldia sp. | reverse complement strand
GCCGGCATCGAGAACGTGACCGGCGGCTCGGGCAACGACACCCTCACGGGTGACAGCGGCGCGAACCGGATCGACGGCGGGGCGGGCGCGGACACCCTCGATGGCGGGGCAGGCAACGACACCATCGTCTACGATGGCGGCGACACCTCGATCGCGGGCGGGAACGACACCGACACGCTGGAGGTCACCGGGGCGGCGACGATCGACCTGTCGGCGACCGACCAGAGCGTCGGCGACACGGCGGACGTCACCGGCTTCGAGAACGTCGACGCGAGCGGGTCTTCGGACGCGGTGGACCTCACCGGCGATGCCGGCGTCAACGTCCTCACCGGCGGTTCGGGCAACGACACGATCGAGGGCGGGGCGGAGGCCGACGACATCGACGGCGGCGGTGGCGACGACACGATCAACTACACGATCGGCGACGGCACCGACACCATCGACGGCGGCGCGCACGACACCGGCGACACGCTGGCGATCACCGGGACGACGAACGACGACGTCATCGACGTGACCGTGACCGGCGGCGTCATTACCACGGTCGAGGGGATGTCGCCGACCGGGATCGAGCTGTTCACGCTCGATGGGCTGGGCGAGAGCACGGGCGGCGACACGCTCTCCTATGCCGCCACCACCGAGGCGGTGGTGGTCGACCTGTCGTCGCCGAGCGCGACCGGTTTCTCCTCGATCGCCGGCATCGAAAACGTGACCGGCGGCTCGGGCAACGACACTCTCACGGGCGACAGCGGCGCGAACACGCTGATCGGTGGCGCCGGCGACGACACGATCAACTACACGATCGGCGACGGCACCGACTCCATCGACGGCGGCGCGCACGACACCGGCGACACGCTGGCGATCACGGGGACATCAGGCGACGACGTCATCGACGTGACCGTGACCGGCGGCGTCATCACCACGATCGAGGGGATGTCGCCGACCGGGATCGAACTGTTCACGCTGGACGGGCTGGGTGAGAGCACGGCCGGCGATACGCTGTCCTATGCCGCCTCGACCGAGGCGGTGACGGTCGACCTGTCGGTACCAAGCGCGACGGGGTTCTCCTCGATTGCCGACATCGAGAACGCGACCGGCGGCTCGGGCGACGACACCCTGACCGGTGACGGCGGCGCGAACAAGCTGCTCGGCGGCGGCGGCAAGGACACGATCGACGGCGGCGCCGGTGCGGATGCGATCGACGGCGGCGCCGGCGATGACACCATCGTCGGGTTCGACGCCGGCGACACGGCCGACGGCGGGGCCGACTACGACACCCTCACCCTCGCCGCGACGTCTGCCGCCCTCAACGGCGCCGCCGACGCTGCCCTGGTCCGCGTCGAGGCAGTGTCCGCGGCCGCGGCGCTGGCGGCCGTGGTCATCGACCTCCACAGCCAGACCGATGGCTTCGACATCACCGGCAGCGCCCAGGGCGACACCATCACCGGGTCGTCCGGGGCGGACGACATCGTCGCGGGCGCGGGGAACGACACGATCGTCGGGTTCGTCGGAGCCGACAAGGTCGATGGCGGGGCCGACACCGACACCCTGACCCTCGCCGCGACCTCTTCGGCGCTGAACAATGCAGCCGACGGCGATCTCGTCCGTGTCGAGGTGGTATCGGCCGCTCTCGCCGGTTCGGGCGTCATCGTCAACCTCGGCAAGCAGAGCGACGGCTTCGACATCATCGGCAGCGCCCAGGGCGACACCATCACCGGCTCGTCCGGCGCGGACGACATCGATGCCGGCGCCGGCAACGACACGATCGTCGGCTTCGTCGGAACCGACGAGGTGGATGGCGGCGCCGACACCGACACCCTCACCCTCGCGGCAACCTCGACTGCGCTCAATGCGGCGGCCGACGGCAATCTCGTCAGCGTCGAGATCGTTTCCGCCGCCGCGGCGCTGACCGGCGTCGTTCTCGATCTCGGCAACCAGAGCGAAGGCTTCGCCATCACCGGCAGCAGCCAGAGCGATTCCATCACCGGGTCGACCGGCATTGACGTGATCACTGCCGGCTCGGGCGCCGATACCGTGGTCGGCAATGGCGGCAATGACATCATCGACGGCGGGGTCGGCAACGACGATCTGACGGGCTCCGTGGGCCTCGACGTCGTCCTCGGCGGGATCGGCAACGACAGGATCCGGGCGACCACCGGCGACGGCAACGACTTTTACGACGGCGGCACCGGCACCGACACGGTCGATTACTCGGCGACGAGCGGGGGGATGAAGATCGACCTCACCGCCGAGAACCGGTCCGGCCAGTCGGTCAGCGGCGATCCCGGTTCCTTCGCCGCGCTGCTCGCGGCCGGCGGCATCGGCAATGCCAACACCGCGGTCGGCTTCGCCAATGGCGGCGCCACCGGCATCGACGTCCTGATCGGCATCGAGAACGCCATCGGCGGCCAGGGCGGCGATACCATCTTCGGCAGCGACCTCGCCAATTTTCTCGATGGCAGCGGCGGGGACGATCGCATCTGGGGGCGCGGCGCGGATGACACCGTTCACGGCGGCGCCGGCAACGACCTTCTCGTCGGCGGCTTCGGCGGCGACAGCGCCAAGGCCTCTGGCAACGACATCCTGTTCGGCGAAGACGGCAACGACGAGCTCTACGGCGAAGACGGCAACGACGTCCTCACCGGCGGCAAGGGCTCGGATCAGTATGCCGGCGGCGACGGCAACGACCTGCTGATCTTCGATGCGGACGGCGCCGGCGACAGCGGCTGGGGCGGCAAGGACGCCGACACGTTCCAGTTCCATGCCGGCTTCGGCAAGGACCGCATCAAGGACTTCCTTGGCACCGGCAAGACCAGCGACCGGATTGACCTCAGCGCGATCAAGGGCGCCAAGTTCCAGAAGCTCAAGATCGTCCAGAAGGGCAACGACGTCGAGATCACGTCGAAGGCGTTCGCAAAGGGCGACAAGATCACCCTCGAAGTGGTCAATGCCGGCGCCCTGACCCAGAAGGACTTCGTCTTCACCTCCGTCGACCGCATCAAGGGCGCCAACCGGAGTGACAAGCTGTCTGGCAGCGCCCGCGACGACCGCATCGACGGCCGCAAGGGCAACGACAAGCTCAAGGGCAAGGACGGCGACGACACGCTGCTCGGGCGCGCCGGCAAGGACAAGCTGCTCGGCGGCGACGACAGCGACGTGTTGAAGGGGCACGGCGGCAAGGACAAGCTGATCGGCGGCGACGGTGACGACACCCTCACCGGCGGCTCCCAGGCGGACGCCTTCATCTTCAAGTCAGCCGCCGACGGCTTCGACACCATCACCGATTTCGTCTCCGGCCTCGACTCGCTGCAGATCTCGGCCAAGGGATTCGGCGGTGGGCTGATTGCCGGCGCGGCGGCGACGCTGATCTCGATGGCCGACATCGCCGGCTATATCGACGGCGGCAGCAAGGGCGTGTTCCTGCACGACAATGCCGGCTCCGGCCTCGGGACGGTCTACTGGGATCCCAATGGCGGCTCGAGCAGCGACGCCGTTGCCGTCTTCACTGTCGGCAGCGCCGCGATTGCGACCTCGGACTTCCACATCGTCTGAGCAACGCCCGCGGCGGCGAGCGCCGTTCAGGCCTTGTCGCGGTCGTAACGGCGGCGCGCCGCGCGGATCGGCTCGTGATTCTCCAGCGCCCAGTCGGTCAGGCCGCCCAGCCGCGCGCGGAGCGACTGGCCGAGGTCGGTGAGCGCGTATTCGACCTGCGGCGGATTGGTCGGGAACACCCGACGCGAGATCAGCCCGTCGCGCTCGAGGTGGCGCAACGTCACCGCCAGCATGCGCTGGGAGACGTCGCCGATCGCCCGCTTGAGCGCGTTGAAGCGGTAGGGGCCGTGTTCGCCGAGGAGCAGGATGACCAGCACGCTCCAGGCGTCGCCGACCCGGTCAAGAACGTCCCGGACCGGGCATTTCTCCGCCTCGCCGCTGTTTCGTGTCACCCGCCAGGTCGAAGCCGTGGCGTCGGCCGCCGGCAAATTCGTCAGTGATTCCATGAAGGTAACTTCGGTGTGACCTGGTGTGGGGAAGGTGCGTTCTTCACAACCTAGCAGCAAATGGGCATCTGGTCACTATTCGTAACCAATCAAGGACCCAACCGATGCCTGCTTCGCCCGTTCTCCTCGTTACCGGCGCCTCCGGTCATCTCGGCCGCCAGGTCGTCGAACGACTGCTCGACAACAAGTCCGGGCGCGTCATCGCCGGGACCCGCGACCTCGCGAAGGTCGCCGACCTTGTCGACAGGGGCGCGGAGGCCCGCGTGGTCGACTTCGACCGTCCGGAGACCCTTGCCGCGGCCTTCGCGGGCGTCGACCGCCTGCTCCTGATCAGCACCGACGCGCTTGCCGTGCGCAAGCGGCAGCAGCGGGCGGCCGTCGAGGCCGCGGCCAAAGCCGGGGTCGGCCACATCGTCTACACGTCGGCGCTCAACCCGCAGCCGTCCGAGACCAATCCCGTGACGGACTCGCACTATTGGACCGAGCACGCCATCGCGGCGACTGCGGCGGGCTTCACGATCCTCCGCAACAATATCTACGCCGACATGATCCTGGTCGCCCTCGCCAATGCCCTCAAGAGCGGCCAGATGTTCAGCGCCACCGGCACCGCCGGCCGCAACTACGTCACCCGCGAGGACTGTGCGGCAGTCGCTGCCGCCGCCCTCGCCGACGCCTTCAGCGGCCGTCGCATTCTCGAGGTCAACGGACCGGCGCCGGTGACCCAGGACGAAGTCGCCGCGTGGGCAGGCGCAATCGCGGGCAAGCCGGTCGCCCATGTCCCGATCCCGGCCGAGGCGATGCGCCAGGGCCTTGCCGCCGCCGGTCTTCCCGACGTCTATGCCGAGGCGCTCACCGCCTTCGACGTGGACGCCGCCCGCGGCTATCACGCCGTCACCACGCCCGTCGTCCACGACCTCACGGGTCGCGCGCCGACGTCGGTGCAGGATTTCCTCGCGGCCAACGCCGAGGCGATCCGCGCCATGGCCTGAGTGGACTGCGCCGGCGCGCCTCCGCTCAGGGAGCGTCGGCCGGACCGAGGCCGGCCAGCCAGCGCTTCTCGATGCGGCACGCCACCGAATAGGCCGGATTGAAGACATTGGCGACGTCGTAGCGGACGGCCTGGCCGAGGAAATGGCTGGCCGCAACCGGGTCGAGGCCGTAGTCCTCGCCGAGCCAGCGCAGCATCTCGGTGGTGGCATGCTGGAGCGCCTGGTCGAGCGGCCGGGCATTGCCCACCGCGAAGATCGACTCGGCGTCCTCGCCGCGTGGCCAGCCGATCCGCCTGCCGCGCGCGACCTGCACGGTGAAGGTCACTTCGAACGAGGTCTCGATGCCGGTGCCGACGATCTCGCCGTCGCCCTGACAGGCATGGCCGTCGCCGAGGTGGAACAGGGCGCCGGTCGTCGCCACCGGGAACGCGACGGTGGTACCGGGTCCGAAGCGGCGATAGTCCATGTTGCCGCCATACGGCCCGCTCGTCGCCGTCGAGATCGCCTGCCCCATGGCGGGAGCGACGCCGAAGCAGCCGAGCATCGGGGCGAGCGGCACCGTCCAGCCGGCGAGCGCCGGCGGGGGCTCGGCGAGGCGGCAGGTCCCGGCATCCGCGTCGATCGTCCAGAACACGCGCTCGCGCGGGGGCAAGGCGGCCACCGCACCGGGGTCGACGACGTTCGGGGCGAGCACCGAGAAGGTCCAGCCGCTGTCGCGATTGGGCACCATCCGGTCGATCCGCACCAGGAGCGCGTCGCCGGGCTCGGCGCCGGCGACGAAGAACGGCCCGGTCATCGGGTTGGGCGCCTCGGCGCGCTTGACCCCGGCGCCGTCAAAGCCCCAGGCATCGAGCGTGGTGGTGACCACCGTGTCGCCGTCGGCGATGGTGAGAACCGGTTCGTGGGAACCGAGGGCGTTGTGGAAACGGGTCGGCTCGAAGCGATGGGTGGTCACGGTGCAATCCCTCGCCCGTCAGCTCACAGGATCGACTGGCCGGTCTTCTTCCAGTCGGCGAGGAAGCCGTCGAGGTTCTTGTCGGTCAGCGGGTTCTTGGCGAGGTTCCGCAGCACCGCCGGCGGGATGGTGGCGACATCGGCGCCGGCGAGCGCCGCCTCGGTGACGTGGAAGGGCGTCCGGATCGACGCCGCCAGGATCTCGGTCGTCAGCGCATCGTAGTTGTCGTAGATCGCCCGGATCTGGCGGATCAGCTCCATGCCGTCATAGCCGATGTCGTCGAGCCGGCCGATGAAGGGCGAGATGAAGGTTGCACCGGCCTTGGCGGCGAGCAGCGCCTGGTTGGCCGAAAAGCAGAGCGTGACGTTGACCTTGTGGCCGCGCTGCGACAGCGCCCTGCAGGCCTTGAGCCCGTCCCAGGTCAGCGGCACCTTGACCGCAACGTTCGGCGCGATCGCGGCGAGATACTCGCCCTCCTTCATCATCCCGTCGAAGTCGATCGCCGTGACCTCGGCCGAGACCGGACCCTCGACCACCCCGCAGATCTCGGCGATGACCTCGCGAATCGCCCGGCCGGAGCGCGCGATCAGCGTCGGGTTGGTGGTGACGCCGTCGACGAGCCCGCTTGCAGCCAGGTCCGTGATCTCGGCGGTATCGGCGGTGTCGACGAAGAACTTCATGACGGGCACTCCTGAAAGGACGCCGCGGGCGAAGCGGCACAGGGGCCTTCCATAGCCGAAGCCGGCCCGGTCGTCAGCACCTCAGGGTCGGCAGCGCCAATGCGCGCGGACCGTCTTGCGGGACGCGGAGGCAAGACCCCGCTGCCCCGATGTGGCAGTCTCGGGTCCGAATCCCTCTCGCTGCAGCCGTTTGCCGTGCCCGAGCCCGTTGTCTCCGTCCTCGTCCCCGTCGCGGTCGCCGCGCCCTACAGCTATGCGGTGCCAGCCGGACTGCAGGTGGCGCCCGGCGACATCGTCGAGGTCCCGCTCGGCACCCGCAACGTGGTCGGCGTCGTCTGGGACGACCCGCCCGACCCGGAGATCGGCCACAATCGCCTCCGCCGCATCGAAGGGCGTTA
The DNA here is from genome assembly GCA_020442065.1 of Bauldia sp. GTDB lineage: Bacteria > Pseudomonadota > Alphaproteobacteria > Rhizobiales > Kaistiaceae > Bauldia. The sequence continues at coordinate 29,626 of JAGRKZ010000082.1, read as the reverse complement.
CGATGCGCCGCCGCTGCCGAGGGAGATCCGCGCCTTCGTCGACTGGGTGGCCCACTACACCATGACGGCGCGGGGCATGGTGCTCCGCATGGTGCTGCGGACACCCGCCGCCTTGACGCCCGAGGCGCCGATCACCGGCGTTCGCCTTGCCGGGCCGCCGCCGGCGCGGCTGACCCCGGCCCGCGCCAAGGTGCTCGACGTCGCCGGCGACGGCATGGCGTGGTCGAAGTCGGGCCTCGCCGCCGCGGCGGGGGTCGGGACCAGCGTCATCGCCGGTCTCGTCGCTACCGGCACCCTCGCCGAGGTCGAGATTCCCCCGCCGCCGGTCGCCGGCACGCCCGATCTCGACGTCGCGGGGCCGGCGCTCAACCCGGAGCAGGCGGCGGCAGCCGCCACGCTTCGGGACGCTGTGCGGGCCGGCGGCTACTCGGTCAGCCTGCTCGACGGCGTCACCGGCTCGGGCAAGACCGAGGTCTATTTCGAGGCGGTGGCGGAAGCGCTCCGCGCCGGCCGCCAGGTGCTCATCCTCATCCCGGAGATCGCGCTGACCGCCGGCTTTCTCGAGCGCTTCGCCAGGCGGTTCGGAGCGCGGCCCGGCGAGTGGCACTCCGAGGTCGCGCCGCGGCTTCGCGAGCGCCTCTGGCGGGGCGTCGCCGACGGCAGCGTCCGGGTGGTGGTCGGGGCGCGCTCGGCGCTGTTCCTGCCTTTTGCCGAGCTCGGGCTGATCATCGTCGATGAGGAGCACGACCTCGCCTACAAGCAGGAGGAGCGGGTGTTCTACAACGCCCGCGACATGGCGGTGGTGCGTGGCCATCTCGCCGGCTTTCCGGTGGTCCTGTCGTCGGCGACGCCGTCGATCGAGTCGCGCGTCAATGCCGATGCCGGCCGTTATCGACGCCTCGTCCTCTCCGACCGCCACGCCGCGGCGCGACTGCCCGAGATCGCGGCCATCGACATGCGCCGCCACCCGCCCGAGCGCGGGCGCTACCTCTCGCCGCCGCTGGTCGCCGCAGTCGGCGAGACGCTCGCCGAGGGCCAGCAGGCGCTCCTCTTCCTCAACCGGCGGGGCTATGCGCCGCTCACCCTTTGCCGCACCTGCGGGCACCGCTTCCAGTGCCCCAACTGCTCGACCTGGCTGGTCGAGCACCGCTTCCGCGGCGTCCTCCTCTGCCATCACTGCGGCCACTCGGAGAAGCGCCCGGACCATTGCCCGAATTGCGGCGACACCGAGAGCCTGGTCGCCGTCGGTCCGGGGGTCGAGCGGCTCGGCGAGGAGGTGGCGGCCCGCTTCCCCGGCAAGCGCACCATCCTGATGTCGAGCGACATCATCGGCGGCGTGCAGCGGCTCCGCGAGGAGCTCGCCGCGATCGAGCGGGGCGAGGTCGACATCGTCATCGGCACCCAGCTCGTCGCCAAGGGCCACAACTTTCCGTTCCTCACGCTGGTCGGCGTCGTCGACGGCGACCTCGGCCTTGCCTTCGGCGACATGCGGGCGTCCGAGCGCACCTTCCAGCTGCTGTCGCAGGTGACCGGCAGGGCCGGCCGCGCCGGCGGGGCGAGCCGCGCCCTGGTCCAGACCTTCGCGCCGGAGAACCCCGTGATCCGCGCCATCGTCGCCGGCGACAGCGAGGCCTTCTACCGAAGCGAGATCGCCGCACGGCGTGAGGCCGGGCTACCGCCCTTCGGCCGGCTCGCCGGCATCGTCGTCTCAGGCCCCGACCGCGCCTCCGCCCAGGGCTACGCCAATGCCTTTCGCCGCGCCGAGCCGCGGGCGGAGACGATCAGCGTGCTCGGTCCGGCCGAAGCGCCGCTCGCCGTCGTGCGCGGCCGCCACCGCTTCCGCCTGCTGGTCCACGCTCCGCGCACCGCCGACGTCCAGTCCTATCTGCAGACGTGGCTCGACGCGGCGCCGGCCCCGCGCGGCGGGGTGCGGGTGCAGGTCGACATCGACCCCCAGAGTTTCCTCTGAGCGGCCGCGACTCGCGGGCCCGTTGCGGTCGCCGCGTCATCCACGCAGCGCACCATGCTCCCCGTTATCCCCACATGTCCCAGCAGGGCGACTTCGCGCTTCCCTCGAAGGCTCATCTGAGCGACCATCCTCTCACCGCAAGGGTTGGTCGAATTCGGCAAGGGCAGTCCGGGTGATCGAGACCAGCACGGCGCGGAACCACTCAGGTGGACCGGCGATAGCCGGGGAGAAGCCTGATGCCCGGTGGAGCTGCCGTCGATCGGCGTAGCGCAGCGATGCGAAGCGCAGATCAGGGTAGGCCGATGCTTCCGTGAACGGCGGCACAACCGTTCGACGGGCGCTGCTGGAGCCGCAAGGCCTGAGGCAGCGGTGATCAGGAACTGCGCTTCCAGCAATGGAAGATAGCGTCCGGTCACAAATCAGCTTGGTGCCGGTGACAGCGCGCCTTCGGGCGGCGCAGTGAGCGGGGCCAACCTGACAGGGAGGCGTCGGTTGGGGAAACCCAAGCGGCGCCTTTCTGTCGTTTGGGCGCCGGAGCTGTCTCCCGCACCCCTGCTATCGCCCGCTCACCGACTCGACCGTCTTCTCGATCGCTGTCACGAGATCCGGCTCAAGCTGGAGCCGCCCGGCGAGGCCGGCAAGGTAATCGCGCTCCTGCGGGGTATCGTTGCGGATCGCCATCAGCGAGGCGGCATAGACCTCCACCGCCTCTTCCTTGGTGCGGGCGCCGGCGACGATACGGTCGACGTCGACCGGTTCGGTCAGCTCGCGCTGGAGAAAGGCGACTTCCTCGGGCTGCAGGCCGCCTTCCTCGAGGCGCTGGTAGATGCGGCCGCGCTCCTCGGCGTCGATGTGGCCGTCAGCCTTGGCCGCCGCGATCATCGCCACGATCAGGGTCTCGGCCAGCCGTGCCTGGCTTTGCGGGGTGGGCACAAAAGGCGAGTCCGGCGGCGGCAGCACCAGGTCGGCGTCATTCTCGCCGCCGGCCGGGGCCTCGCCGCTCGACTGTGCGTCCTGATAGTCGCGCCAGGCCTTGTAGGCGAGGCCGCCGATCACGGCCATGCCGCCATACTTGATCAGGCCGCCACCGAAGCCGCGGCCGAGCAGCAGGCCGGCTAGACCGCCGGCAATGCCGCCGGCCAGCATCGGGTTCTGCCGCGCCAACTCGCCGACGCGTCCCATGACGCCGCCGTCCGAGGCCGCCGCGCCAGGGCCGCGCCCGCCGCCGAGAACCTGATCGAGAAGCTGTTTGGGATCGAACATCGTCTTCCTCTGCCGTTGTCCTGGCCGAGGTAGGGATCGCCTCGGCTGCGAGCAAGGCCGCGCGGCCGATTTTCCGCTGCGGGCAGGCAGGACGGGAGGGCCGGCCACGGCGGAATCAAAAAGCCGCCGGCAAGGCCGGCGGCGCAGTCATTCCAGGTCGATCGACGCGGCGCTGTGCCGTCGTCGCGCTCGCCTTAGGCGAGCTGGAGGCGAACCGCCTTCGGGCCCTTGCCCATGCGGTCGGGTTCGACCTCGAAGGTCACCCGCTGGCCATCGGCCAGGTGGTTGATGCCCGAAGCTTCGAGCGCGGTCACGTGGACGAAGACGTCCTTGGAGCCGCCCTCAGGGGTGATGAAGCCGAAGCCTTTGGAAGTGTTGAAGAACTTCACGGTGCCAGTCTGGCGCATATGGGATCCTTTTCCCGTTTGTAGTCAGTCCATGGGTGCATTCGCACACCCGATTCCCGTAGCATCCTGTGTGTCGGGGAAAGGAAAGAAGCGTCTTATCGCGACCATCCGGGACAAATCCCAGGATCAGCGAGGCCGATTTTTCCTCGCGCAGTTTTCCAGTCTCCCGGGGTAGTTGCCCGAGCGCCGACCATATGGACACAACTAGCAGGGAAGGCAAGGCATTTCGTCGCCGCCCTGCAGCATGAATTGGATCAGTATACTGCGTTGTGACTACGTCCGAGCTGCGACGCTTCTTTCGAAAGGGCGGTGATGCGGGTCCAGTTCCCCAGCGCGACGGCTTCGCCCGGCGCGACCCAACTGCCGCCGACGCAGATCACATTCCCGAGAGCAAGATAGTCTGCGGCGTTCTTGGGGCCGACGCCGCCCGTCGGGCAGAAGCGGATACCGGGGAGAGGAGCCGAGAGCGCCTTGAGATAGGCGATGCCGCCTGCCGGTTCGGCCGGAAAGAACTTGAGGATGGTCATGCCTTCCTCGGCGAGAGCCATGGCCTCGCCGGCGGTGGCGACGCCGGGCAGGAACGGCGCGGGGCAATCGCGCGCGGCAGCAAGCAGCCGCGGAGAGACGCCGGGACTCACCATGAAGGTGGCGCCGGCAGCGGCGGCCTCCTCCATCTGACGCGCATCGAGCACCGTACCGGCGCCGACGTTGCAGCCTTCCACCTCGGCCTTGATGGCGCGGATGCAGTCGAGTCCGGCGGCCGTGCGGAGCGTCACTTCGAGGGCAGTGAGCCCCCCGGCGACGAGGGCGCGGGCGAGCGGCACGGCGGTGGCGCGGTCCTCGATGGTCAGCACCGGCACCACCGGCGCCGCGGTCAGAACCCGCACCAGCCTCTCTTCCTTCTCGCCCATCCCTGCTCTCCGTCGGTAACCATGCGCACCGCCGTTCCGGCGGTCTTGTCGCCTATGACGGATTTTGCATGGATTCCGCAATCCCTTGTTTAAGTCTCGTCGGGCAGAAACGCCCTGCGCAGACCAACGCCCGCTTCAGGAGGAGACCTCCCATGATCCGAACCGCCACCAACCTTTCCGCCACCGCCCTGTTCGCCGCCGCGCTCGTCGGCGCCGCTTCGGCCGAGGAGTCGATCGCCTATCAGAACCTCGTCACCCCGGTTCTGAGCAGCGGGACGACCGTCATCGACCAGCCGATCGCCTACCCGGCCGGCACGGCCAACGTCACCGCGGTGATCGTCACCATCCCGCCCGGCGGCGACACCGGCTGGCACGTCCACGCGGTGCCGCTCTTCGCCTATGTCCTGGAAGGCGCCGTCACCGTCGACTACGGCGAGAAGGGCATCAAGGTGATCAAGGCCGGCGACGCGATCCTCGAGGCGATGAACTGGCCCCACAACGGCATGAACAAGGGTGACACGCCGCTTCGCATCCTCGCGGTCTACATGGGCGCCGAGGGGCTCACCAACGCCGAGAGCGTCCCGGCGCCGAAGTAATCGCACGAAGGGCAGCGTCGATGGCGACCGTCTGTCCCGTCATCATCGCCGATGCGGCGCCGTGGCTGTGCCGCACGGTCGATGCCTATTGCGAGCGGACCAGCGACGCCTTCGACGCCGAGCCGCTCAACGCCGCCACCAACGTCCTGATGCTGGCGGCGGCGTGGGGAGCGGCGAGGCTCCAGCGTCGGCACCCCAATCGCGATGCGGCGGGTCTGGTCACGGCGATGATCGCGGCGATCGTCGCCGGCGCCGTCGGCGCTTTCCTCTTCCACACCACGGCGGCGGTGTGGGCCGTCGTTCTCGACATGCTGCCGTTCCTGGCCTTCATGCTCCTGGTGCTGTGGCTGACTCTGACCCGCTTCTTCGCCTGGCCGCCCGCGGCCGCCGCGGTCGGTCTCGCCGCGTTCGTCCTGGCCGGCGCCAGCGGGGCCGTCATCGCCCTGCCCGTCGCGCTTCGCGGCGGAATCTACTACGCGCTTCCCCTCGTCGTGTTGGCCGTGGTCGCACTTGTGCTGCTTGTCCGCCGCTCCCCGGCCGGTCCCTCCTATGCCGCCGCCGCTGGCGTCTTTGCCGCAGCGCTCGCCGCCCGCCAGCTTGACGAGCGCCTTTGCTCGGTCTTTCCGCTCGGGACCCATTTCATCTGGCACAGTCTCGCCGCCCTCCTCGCCTTCATCCTGATCCGCGCGGCAATCCTTTACGCCCCGCCCCGGCGGGAATCGCCGGTCCGGCCGTGACGCGCGCCTCATAACCGGCTATCGAAGGCGCCGACCGACGGTATCGGGGAGTGAGAGATGGACTATCGCCTGCTCGGACGTTCAGGCCTCAAGGTGTCGACCATGACCATGGGCACCATGACCTTCGGCCGCCCCAAGGACAGCCCGGTGGGCAGCGTCGGGCTTGCCGAAGCCAAGCGCCAGATCGGCATTTGCCGCGACGCCGGGGTCAACATGATCGACACCGCCGACGCCTATTCAGCCGGGGCTTCCGAGGAGATCATCGGCAAGGCGCTCGGCAAGGCGCGCGGGGACTGGCTCGTCGCGACCAAGGCGCGCTTTGCCACCGGGAGCGGGCCGAACGACCGCGGCAACTCCCGCCATCATCTCATCGCCGCCTGCGAGGCCAGCCTCCGCCGGCTCAGGACCGACTGGATCGACCTCTACCAGCTCCATCAGTGGGACGGCGAGACCCCGCTCGAGGAGACCCTCGCCGCGCTCGACCACCTGGTCTCGTCCGGCAAGGTCCGCTACGTCGGCTGCTCCAACTTCTCCGGCTGGCATGTGATGAGGGCGCTCGGCATTTCGGATCGCCAGGGCTATCCGCGCTTCATCAGCCAACAGATCCACTACACGCTGCAGGCGCGCGAGGCGGAGTACGAGCTGGTGCCGCTCTCCGTCGCCGAGGGTCTCGGCATCCTGGTCTGGAGCCCGATTGCCGGCGGCCTGCTCAGCGGCAAGTTCCGCCGCGACAAGAACGCCCCCACCGGCACGCGCCATGCGGGCGGCTGGCACGAGCCGCCGATCCGCGACGAGGCCGCGCTTTACGACATCATCGACGTGCTGGTAGCGATCGCCGATGACCGCGGCGTCTCCGGCGCGCAGGTGGCGCTGGCCTGGCTGCTCGGCCGGCCCGGCGTCACGTCGGTCGTGATCGGCGGTCGAAACGAAGCGCAGTTCAGGGACAGTCTCGCCGCCGCCGGGCTGGCGCTCACCGCGGACGAGCGGGCGCGGCTCGACAAGGTCAGCCAGCCGCCGCTTCTTTATCCCTACTGGCACCAGTCGATGGCGGCGAAGGACAGGCTCTCCGCCGCGGACCTTGCCCTCCTCGCGCCATACCTCTAAGGATCGCATCCGCCGCGCGCCCGCGCCGCATCACGCGAAGCAGCCGCTTGGACGAGACCATTCCGGAAAACGATGCCGCCGCGGCGCGCCAGGACTACTGGGAGCGCCGCGCGGATTCGCTGTACCTCCAGTACGTGTTCTTCCTGGCGCGGGTCGTCGGGCGGGATGCGCGCAGCGTCATCGACATCGGCTCCAACGACTGCCCCTATCTGGAGTGGCTGGACTGGATTCCGCGCAAGGTTTCGGTCGATATCGAGGCCCCTTATCGCGCGGCCGGAGTCGAGGGCCATACCGGCGACTTCCTGACGATGGATCTCAACGAGGATTTCGACCTCGCCCTCTGCCTGCAGGTGCTGGAGCATGTGCCGGACGTGGTGGCCTTCGCGCGCAAGCTTCTCGCCACCGCCCCGCACCTCATCATCTCGGTGCCCTACCGCTGGGAGCCGGGCGAGGCTGAGCACATCCACGACCCGGTCGACGAAGACAAAGTCGCAGCCTGGTTTGGTCGCAAGCCCAACTACCGGATCGTGGTGCGCGAACCGTTCTTCAAGAAGCGGCGGATGATCGCCTATTTCGATCGCGACAACCCGCTGCGGCGGATCGGCAAGCCCGAGGTCCACGCGCGGCGACCGTCGCCGCTCATCCCGCCGCGCAGCAGCGGCTGAGATGGAGTGCGCCGGTTACGATAGCCGGCCGGCGAACCAGCTGCTTTGGCTGCCGGTGCCGGCATCGCGGCCGTCGTTGCCGACGGTCCGCCGGAAGGCGCCCCACAGCGCCGCCGCCACCAGGAACACCGAGATCACGACGTTCCAGCCGGCGAAGGAGAGGAAGAGGAACCGCCACTGCACCTCGGTGCACGAGACGACCCGCACCGTCTCGAGTTCGGCGAGGATGTCCGTCTCGGTCGTGGTCGCGTCGCCCGTGGCGCCGCAATCGCTGGGCCCTGCCCACCAGCCCCATTCGGCGCCGGCGTGGTAGCCGCCGAGGTAGATGTTGTAGGCAAAGACCAGCGCCGCGACGAGCAGCAGCATGCGCGGCACCGTCGGCTTCGCTCCGGCCAATGCGGCGAGGAGCGCGCACAGCGTGACCACCAGCCCGACATAATAGGGCATCCGCTCCTCGAGGCAGAGCTTGCAGGGGACGTAGCCGCCGATGAGCTGGAAACCCCATGCCCCGAGAATCGTGGCAAGGCCGACCGCCAGCACGATGGCCGGGGCCTGCATCTCGTGACGGCGGACGGGGCTCATACGCGATCTCCGGGCGTTCGTGACCGGGCGGAAGGAACACCAGGAAAATGGAGAAAACAAGCCGGCGGTCCACAGGCGGGACAGTTGTCGGCTTTTTCCGGCGCCGCTAACATATCAGGGCCCGGGCGGGAGGCGGGCAGCCTTGAATCATCCGGGCCCCATCCGAACCGGCCATGCGCGGCGCGGCGTGTCAAAAGCGGTCGCTGTATACGACGACCTGCGGACCTCGATCATCGCGCTGCAGCTCGCGCCCGGCACCCGCATCGACAAGCCCGAAATCTGCGAGCGTCTCGGTGTCTCGCGCCAGCCGCTTGCCGAGGCGATCGCCCGCCTCGCCGAAGAGCGGCTGGTCGAGGTGGAGCCGCAGAAAGGCACCTTCGTCGCCCGCATCCGCCTCGCCGATGTGGCCGAAGCCGCGTTCGTGCGGCGGGCGCTCGAGGTGGCGACGGTCGAGGCGCTCGCGCCGCACATCGACGACGGCACGCTGGCCCGGCTCGCCCGGCTGCTCGACTACCAGGAGACGGCGGCGCGGACCAGGGACGTCGAGGAATTCTTCACCCTCGATGTCCGCTTCCATGCCACCCTCTTCGAAGCCCTCGCCATGCGGCGCGTCGCCGAGGTCGTGGACGCCTCGCGCGCCCAGCTCGAGCGCGCCCGCCGCATGCTCCTGCCGACGGCGACGCGATCCCGCGACACAATCGACGAGCATCGCGCCATCGTCGATGCGCTCGCGGCGCGGAGCGCGACCCGCGCTGGCGGCGCGATGGCGGCGCACCTCGACGCCGTGATGCAGGAGCTCCGCCGTTACGCCACCACCCGGCCCGACCTGTTCGAGGCCTAGACCCGGCTCAGGCGCTCGAACACCAGGACGGCGGCGGCGAGATCCTCGATCGCCGCGCCGACCGACTTGAACAGTGTGATCTCCTCGGGCCCGCGACGGCCAGATACCGCGCCGCGGCAGAGGTCATGGACGTCGCCGGCGATTTCACTTTCCGCGAGGGCTCCGGCGGCGATGGCCTGGACGATGTCTCCCCCCTCCTTCAGCGCGCCGGCGCGGGTATCGACGAAGACCCGCGCCATCGCCACCGCCTCGTCGTCGCTCTCGCGCATCGCCGGGTTGTAGGACCCGACCAGGTCGACATGGGCGCCGGGCGTCAGCCAAGCACCGCGGACAAGCGGTGCGCGGCTCAGTGTCGCGCAGCTGATCACATCCGCACCTCGCACGGCGGCCGCGAGGTCGGTGGTCGCCATGACGCGAAGTCCCGGCCGGTCGAGCGCGGCGGCGAGCGCCCCCGCCCGCGCCGGGGTCCGATTCCAGATCGCGACGTCCGCGATCGGTCGAACGCTGGCGTGGGCGGCTATGAGGTGCGGAGCAAGGGCGCCGGCGCCGACCATCACCAGGCGTCGCGCATCGTCGCGAGCCAGGTATGAGGCGGCGAGCGCCGAAGCCGCGGCGGTGCGCCACAGGGTCAGCGCCGGCCCGTCGAGCACGGCGAGCGGCCGGCCGCTGTCGCCGTCGAGGAGCAGGTAGCTGCCGACGACGCTCGGCTGGCCGCGCGCCGGGTTACCGGGGAACACCGAGACCACCTTGACCCCGGCATAGCCGCCGGGGCCGCGGTGCCAGGCCGGCATGATCAGGAGCGTCGCGTCGGCGTCGGGGCGACTGATCTCGTGATGATGGCGGGCGGGCGCCGCGATGTCGCCGGCGAAGGCGTCGCGGAGCGCTGCGATCAGGTCGGGATAGGTGAGGACGGAGGCGATTTCCTCGGCGCTGACGACGCGCATCACGCCGCGTCGCGGGCGGCCGGCAGCGCAGCGGGCCGTGCGGCCGCGTCGGCCCGGAGCTGCTCGGCCTCGCGTTCGGCCCGTCGTGCCGCCCGCCGCCAGCGGCCCTGGCGGGTCCAGGCGGCCACACCGCCGAGCAGGAGGCCGATGACGATGGCGCCGAACATCAGCACGAACAGCGGCGCGGCGAAAGACAGCGCCGGCGTGCCGTCGTGAAAGGGGTCGAGCGACACCGTCACCGACTGGCGGTTCGCCACCGAGAAGAAGACGACGATGACCGCGAGCGGCACGAGAATGAGCAGGGTGATAAAGCGCCGCATGATGATGACCGTCGCGTCAGGCGCGCCGGGGCCGATCCCCGGTCAGTGCGATTTGTTCAGCCGCTCGCGCATTTCCTTGCCGGTCTTGAAGAACGGCACGTACTTTTCCGTCACCGCCACCTTGCTGCCGGTGCGTGGATTGCGACCGACGCGCGCGGGACGATTCTTGACCGAGAAGGCTCCGAAGCCGCGCAGCTCGACACGGTCGCCGCGCGCCAAGGCCTGGGTTATCTCTTCCAGGATCGCGTTGACGATGTGCTCGACGTCGCGCTGGTACAGGTGCGGGTTCTGTTCGGCGATCCTCTGGACCAGTTCCGACTTGATCATTCCCGCGCCCCCTCTGCGGGGTTGTGGTCCCCGTTGCCCGGACCCTGCCAAACCGACAGAAGACCGTCAAGCTTGAGACGTTCGCCAAGGGCGCCATCGATCAATCCCGCGGCGGCGCCGTCCGGCGCGATGCCGAGCTGGCGCGCGATCCACAGCACCGCCATGTCCGCCGAGAAGAAACTCCCGCCCGAGCCCGCCGGCTGCCAGTCGCGGACCGGAAGCTTGCGGTCGACGCCCTTGGTCGCGAGCCAGTCGAGGGCCTGTTCCTCGCCGCCGATCTCATCGATCAGCTTGGCGTCGAGCGCCTGCCGACCGGTGAAGACGCGGCCGTCGGCGAGGATCAGCGCGTCGCCGCGCTCGAGGCCGCGCCGCTCGGCGACGATGTCGACGAACCAATCGTAGGTGTCGCGGACGATGCTGCCGATCACGGCGAGGGCCTCGGGCGAGGCAGGCTTGAACGGCGAGGGCTCGGCCTTCAGCGGCGAGCTCTTCACCGTCTCGATCTCCACACCGACCTTGTCGAGCAGCTGGCTCACCTCCGGGTACTGGAAGAGGACGCCGATCGAGCCGGTGATGGTGGTGCGGCGGGCAATGACGTGGTCGGTGGCGATCGCCGCCATGTAGGCGGCCGAGGCGCCGACGGTGCCCATCGTCGCCACGGTCGGCTTCTTGTCGGAGAGGCGGCGGAGGGCTTCGTAGAGCGCCTCGCCGCCGGTAGTCGCGCCGCCGGTCGAGTTGATCGCAACGATGACGCCCTTGACCGCGTCGGTGCGGCCGATCTTGTCGATGAGCTCGAGCTGGTCGCGGTCGTTGGTGATGAAGCCGGAGACGGTGATGCGGGCGATCTGCGGCGACATCAGCCCGGCGAGCCCGTCGCGGCCCGCGGCCAGCACGATCGCGGCGACGATGCCGAGCGCGACGGCGACGAAGGCAACCACCCGCCAGAAGGAGAGCTTCCGGCGCAGGCTGCGGCGATCAACGATTTCGTCGGCGGTCAGGCTCATGCCTCTTCTCCGGGTCACGGGTGTCGCGCTGCTCGCCCCGGCGCGACGGGTTACAGTCTAACCGTGGCCCAGGCAAGACGGCGTGGACCCTCCGGCCCGAACCGGCTAGCCTCGCCGCCATGCTCACGGTCTGGGGACGAATCAACTCCATCAACGTCCAGAAGGTCCTCTGGACGCTGGCCGAGATCGGCATTGACTATCGCCGCATCGATGCCGGCATGGCGTTCGGCGTCAACGACACGCCGGACTACCGCGCGATGAACCCGACCGGCCTCATCCCCACCATCGACGACGATGGCTACGTGCTGTGGGAGTCGAACGTCATCGTCCGATATCTTGCGGCGAAGTACGCTCCCGGCAAGCTCTACCCGGAGGATGTCGCCGGGCGCTTCCATGCCGAGCGCTGGATGGACTGGCAGGCGACCGCCTTCTATCCGTCGATGATCCCGATCTTCCTCGGGCTGATCCGCAAGGTCCCCGAACACAGCGATCCCGCCGTCATCGAGGCCTGCCGCCTCCGCGCCGAAGCCTGCCTCTCGATTCTCGACGCGGAGCTCGCCACCCGTTCCTTCCTCAATGGCGACAGCTTCACCATCGCCGACATTCCGGCCGGGGCCGTCGCCAATCGCTGGTACCGGCTGCCGGTTCGCCGCGAGAGTCACCCGATTGTCGAGGGCTGGCTGGCCCGCCTTGCGGAGCGGCCGGGGTTCAAGGCCCACCTCGACCATCCGCTGAGCTGACGGCAGGACGGCCCATGCCGCGCTCTGGCAACATCCGAACCCGAGGAACAAGGCGATGACCATGTCGGTGGAGGCCGCGGCCGAAGTGCTGCGGAGCGCCATGCGCGAGAGCGTGCGGCGGAATTCGCTGTGGTATCTCGTCCAGGCGGCGCTGATGATCGTCGGCGGCGTGCTCGCCCTGATCTACCCGGTCATCGCCTCGTTCGCCGTGGTCGGCCTGCTCGGCTGGGTGCTGATCGTCTCCGGCGTCGTGCAGGGCATCAGCCTGATCGGCGCCAGCGGCGTGCCGAGCTTCTGGCTGCAGCTGATCTCGGTCGGGCTTTCGGTGGTGGTCGGCATCCTGTTCCTCAGCAATCCCGAGGACGGGCTGACGACGCTCACCTTCCTGCTGATTGTCTACTTCGTGGTCGAGGGCATCTCCAAGGTGATCTTCGCACTCACCATCCGGCCGTTCCCGAACTGGCTGTGGGTGCTGGGCAGCGGCGTGCTCGGCATCGTCGTCGCCTTCGTCCTCTATGCCAGCCTCACCTCGGTCTCGCTGTGGCTGCTCGGCCTCCTGCTCGGCATACAGCTCATCGCCGAGGGCGCCGCGATCGGCTACCTCGCCTGGGACCTGCGGCGGAAGGCGGCGGCGGCGCCTCCGCCCACCGCCTGAGCGGTCAGGGCTTCTCCCACTTGCCGCTCTTGGCCGAGCGGAACACGGCGTCGAGAATGCGCGCCTGCATGATGGCGTCGTCGACGCCGTAGGCGAGCGGCTCCTTGCCGCGCACCACCCGCGAGAAGTACTCGCCCTCCAGCTGGTACTGGTCGGCCTTCGTGATCTTGATCGCCTTGGCCGAGGCGTCGCCGAGCTTCTTGCCGCTGTCCAGCCACAGCCGCATGGCGCCGCCCTGCGGCGCGTTGAAGGGGATCTCGACCTCGAGCCGCCCCTTGGTGCCGAAGATGTTGACACGCTGATACGGCACCGCCTGGGTCGATACCGTGAACGTCACCTGCCGTCCCTCGCCATAGTCGAGGATCGCGCTGGTGGTACGGTCGGTCTTGAACTCGGGATCACGGTCGATGATGCCGAACACCCGCTTCGGATCGGCATCGAAGATGAAGCGCGAGGTGACGATCGGATAGCAGCCGATATCGTAGAGCGCACCGCCGCCGATGTCGGCCATGTTGCGGACGTTCTTGGGGTCGGTGTTGTGGTAGCTGAAGAAGCACTGGATGGCGCGGAGCGTGCCGAGCTGGCCGCTCCGGGCGATCTCCCGGGCCTTGAGCCACTGCGGATGCTGGCGCACCATGAACGCTTCGGCGATGAGGACGCCCTTGCGCGCTCCGCGCAGCTTCTTGGCTTCCGCCGCATCGAGGGCGATCGGCTTCTCGCAGAGGACGTGCTTTCCGCGCTTCGCCGCCTCGAGCGTCAGCGGCACATGCAGGTGGTTGGGCAGGGGGTTGTAGATGACCTCGATATCGGGATCGTTGAGCAGATCCTCATAGGAGCCGTACGCCACCGGGATGCCGAGCTTCTTCGCCCAGCGCTTGGCGGAGGCCGGCGCCCGCGAGGCGATGGCGCGGACCTCGATGTCCTTGCTCTTCATCAGGCCGGGAATGACCTTCTCCCACCCGATCCTTGCGGTCGAGATCACCCCCCAGCGGACCCGGTCCTTCTTCGTCGCGCCTTCTGCCATTGTCCTTCGCCTCCCTGGCCCGCCGGCTCAATCGCCTGCGGCGGCAAGGCAAGCCCAATTCGGGCGGCAATTGCAAGCGCGAACGGCCCTGCCGCCTCAAATTCCGGCATACCAGTCGTAGCCGCGGTCGGCCCAGAAACTGCCGCGGCCGCGACCGAGATCGGTAAAGCTCTCGATGGCGTCTATGCGCATCAGATACTTAGCCATCTTATAGCCGAGCTGGCGTTCGACCCGGACCCGCAGCGGCGCGCCGTGGGCGATCGGCAGCGGTTCGTCGTTCATGGCGTAGGCGAGGATGGTCTGGGGATGGAACGCATCCTCGAGGTCGATTGTCTCGTAGTAGCGCCCGCTGCCGTCGAGGGTCTTCTCGAGTTCGTCCGCGCAGGTGAAGAGGATATAGCGCGCGTCCGGTTTCAGTCCGGCCGCCGTGAGCAGGGTGGCGAGTTGGACCCCGGTCCACTTGCCGATGCAGCTCCAGCCCTCGACGCAGTCGTGCCGGGTGATCTGGCTGCGGGCGGGCAGGGCGCGAAGCTCGGCGAGCGAGTACGAGGCCGGGCGCTCGACCAGCCCGCCAACCTCCAGGCGCCATTCGGCGAAGCCGTTGGCGGCGAGCGCACGATAGTCCGCACTGTCGGGATCGGTCGAGCCGTTGGCCTTGAAGTCCGGCGAGATCGCCGAGGCCGGGAATTCCTTCGCCATCGACGACGGCGCCAGCAGGGCCCGCTGCACCAGCATGGTGAGGTCCTCGCCGGTATAGAGGACGCTGCGGAAGCCCGGCGACTGCGAAAGCGCGTCGCAGCCGGCAAGGGCGAGCGCGCCGGCGCTTGCCCCCGCTCCGGTCAGGAAGGCCCGGCGGCTCGGGCGGCGGTCAGGACGCATGGGGTGTCTCCCGTTCGTCGATGCGGTAGCGGCCGGTGACGATCGAGCGGAGGTTGTTGCCGACCCCCGAGACCAGCACCATGGCGAGGTGGATGAGAATGAACAGCACGACGAGAGTCGCGCAGATGAAATGGATGGTCCGTGCGGTCTGGCGGCCGCCGAAGAGCTCGACCAGCCATGGCAGGGCGGCGTCCATCCCCGGCGACATCGTCAGCCCGGTCATCACGATCAATGGCAGCACCACCAGGATCAGACCGAGATAGGTCAGCTTCTGCAGGACGTTGTAGTCGCGGCCGTGGTGGAAGCGCAGGCGTGCGTGGTCGAGGATCGAGCGGCCGACGCCACGGAGTTCGCGCCAGCCCGGCACGAGGTCGCGGGTGAGATGGCGGTTGACGAGGCTCGCGGCGACATAGACGGCGCCATTGATGACGAAGAGCCAGGCGAAGAAGAAGTGCCACCGGCGCCCGGTGGCGAGGTCGCGGTAGCTCGGCACGGTCAGCCAGGCCGGGAAGCCGCGCGCCTCGACGCGCCCGGCGGTGCTCGAGGCCCCGAGGACGCCGGTGGTGTCGAAGGTCGCGCCGAGGATCGTCGTCCTGCCGGTCAGCCCGCCGCCGGTGTCGCGGCTGGCGGTCATGCTCAGCACCGGCGCGCCGAAGTCCGAAGCCTGGCCGATGTAGAGGGCGGGGTGGGCGTTGAAGATCTGCAGCCCGCTGAGGATCAGGAGGCTGATGGCAAGCACATTGATCCAGTGCGTTACCCGCGTCACCAGCGCGTGGCGGTAAACCAGCGTTGGCGCCGGTGCAGCGGTCTCGGTGGCGGCCATTGTCGTGTCCTCCCATGCCGCCGTGCGGGGCGGTCTCTTTCCTGAATACGGACGGGATCGCCGGGAGGTTTCGCTGGCCTCATCAAGTTCAGGTGAAGCTTCTGCGAGCCGCCCGGCACGTCAGGCCGCTCGTGGTTTCTGCGGGAACGGATGGCCCGTGGCCAGGCGTCTACGGTGCGGACTCGGTCCGAAAGTCGGGGAGCGTCGTCACGTAGTAGGCGCCGAAGAGGTTGACGACGCCCATGATCCCTACCGCGACGATGGCACCGCGCTCGAGGGCGATGGTGCCCGCGATGAGCGCCAGACCAACGCCGACGGCGCCCGCAGCGAAACTCGCAACGGCAATCGCATAGGGGCGCTGCTCGTCCGTGGATGCCCCGACGACATAGGCGGTGCTGCCGTCGATGGCGCCCTGCGCGGCGAACCCGAGCAGGAAGATCATTCCGGCATGGGCGTAGAGCGACCGCAGCTCCGGGATCAGGTGAGTGGCGAGAGCGGTCAGGGCGGCGACGGCGGCCACGCCGCACGAGGCCGACAGGACGAGCTGGATCGACCTGTGGCCGATCCGCGGCAGCACCAGGCCGCCGGCGATCATGCCGAGACTGGCGGCGACCACCAGGACCGTCAGGCTCGGCGCGGTCCGGGCGTGGAATGTCGCGGCGTGGACGGCGAAGAACGGCATCACCAGTTCGACCGTCACCAGCAGCACCCGGGCGATCATGAAGCGCCGGAACCAGCCGAGGCGGGAGACGGTGCGAAGTCCGTCGCGGAGCAACGCCAGGTACCCGCCGGCAGGCGCACCGTCGGTCACGCCCGGCATGCCACGGTCGCCTTCGACCAGGACGCCCGCGGCGGCGGTTGAAACGAGCAGCATGGCGATGCCCGCCCACATCAGGTGCACCTGGTCGTCCCAGCTCTGCTGTGCCGGGTCGAGGCCGATGATCCACTGCGAGATGAGCGTGACGACGATCACCCCGGCGCCGCTGGCGGCGCCGATGGCGAAGAGGAGATTGACCCGCGCCCGCTCGCCAAGCACCCGCCCGAGCAGGTCCTGCGCGGTCAGCGCGCCGAAGCCGTTGCTCATCCCCCAGGCGACCGACACCGCGATGAACGCGGCGGGCAGCCAGCCGACCCGCAGGGTGTCGGCGAACGTGGCGAGGAGGACCAGCACCAGAGCGGAGAGGCCGGTGGTCGCCGAAAGGAACAGCTTGGTGCGGCGGGCCATCGCCACGAGCTGCGAGCCGGCGAGCTGCGACACCAGCCGGCCGACGATGACGGCCGGGGCGAAGACGCCGGCAAAGAGGACAGGGCCGCCGAGAGCCGCATAGAGGAAGGGGAGAACCAGTCTCTCGCTGCTGAGCTCATTGGCGATCCGGCGGGCGACCCCCTGGACCAGCAGCACGCCGAAGTTCCATCGCTCCGCCGGGAATTCGGCCATGCCTCGTCCGATCTCTCCCCCGCGACGGGATCAGGTGCGGCCACCTCGCGCGGCGGGCTGGCAATGGATAGCTCGACGAGGGACACCTTTGGCAGCCGTCACCTTCGCGCGCTTGGCCCCCAATCCGGCCGTCGCCGGCAAGAGCCGGGAGTCCTGTCCGGGATCGAGGGCTGCCCCGAAACGACAGAAGGCGCCGGTACGGACCCCTCCGAACCGACGCCCCCCTGTCAAGTCACTCTGCGGACCAGCCGCCGGTCACCGCGAAAAAAAACGACAGCACCGGCCGACATGGCTACGCTTTGTGGCCGGCGCCAGAAATCAAGCCGCCGGGGGGCTAGCACATCCCCGACATTGGCAAGGCTGAGGCAGCCAGCGGCTCGTAGTTTACGGCAGGACGGCCTTCCTGCGCAACACGGTCGGTTCGCTTCTCCCCTGGATGATTGCCGGAGTCTTGCCGAGGCGGCTGAGGGCCCCCAACGGCTGCGGTCAGCCCGGCTCCGGCGCGGATTGCATGAGCTTCCCGGGGTTCATCAGGCCGAGCGGGTCGGCTTCCGCCTTGAACGCCGCCTGCGGCGCGTCGGTGCGCTTCCAGCCGGCGTCGTCGAGCCGGTAGGAGTGCGGGTTCGAGACGGCGCCGCCGGCGGCCTCGAGCACCGCCACCACCGCGGCGAGCCGCTCCGCCGAATGCCAGCGCAAGAGCGGCAGGGCCGACACGAAGACGCGGCCGAATCGCCGCTGCACCTCGAGATGAAGGAGCAGCTCGTCGCCGAAACGCTCCGCCACGCTCTCGACGAAGGCGACCTCGTTCCCCGCCGGCGTGCGGACCTGGAGATAGGTGATGTCCGGCTCGGTCCGGAGCGCGTGGAGCGTGGTGTGGTTCCAAGTGTACTCGTAGAGCGGGGGCATGTCGCGATAGGTGCGGAACGCGGCGGTCTCCGCCTCCTCCCAGCCGCGCGCATAGACGACGCTGCCGCCATGGTCGGCGGCGAGCGCGGCGAGCGTCGCCGCCTGCGGCTCGGCGACCATGATGATGGCGAAGGCCTGACCGTCGGGGATCAGCGGCGCAAGGCGCTTGAGGAACGGCGCGATGCGGCCGTCGAAGATCGCGATCTCCTTCTTCGCGATGCTCTCCGCAGTCGCAAGGGCGATGCCGAAACGCGTGGCGTCGGCAAGGGTCGGAAATGCGATGACCCGTTCGGCCCAGGGCTGCCACGGCGCGAGCGGGACCGCGACCTCGGTGATGATGCCGTTGACGCCGTAAGCGTGGAGGACCTTCCGCATGTCCTCCCCTTCGAGCTCGATGATGCGCGGTGACTCCTCCACCGTCACCACCTGGAGCGCGAGCACGGCGCCCGCGTCGGCGATCTGCCCCCAGGTGCATGAGCCGCATCCCGCCGCGCCCCCGGCGACGAAGCCGCCAATGGTCGCCTGCTTGCGGGTCGAGGGGTGGAAGCGGAGCTCCCAGTTGCCGGGCACGTTGCGGAGGTCGTGGAGATTGCGGTCGATGTCGAGGAGCCGCGCGCCCGCCTCGTAGCGGCACGCGCCCGGCCTGAACCACACCAGGCGGTCGAGGCCGGTGAGGTCGAGGACGACGCCGCCGGCGAGCGGTACGGCCTGACCGTAGTTGCCGGTGCCACCGCCCCGCACCGTCAGCGGCACGCGGTGGCGGGCGCAGGCGGCGGCGACGCGGATCACCTCGTCGCGGGTTCGCGGCAGCACGGCGAGGTCGGCCCGCTTGTCCTCGAGTTGCGGCTTGAGGATCGGCGAGAACCAGAAGAAGTCCCGGCTCTTCTGCCGAAGCGTGCCGGCATCGTCGGCGATGGCGATGCCGGCGAGGTCGGCCCGGAGGGCGTCGAGGGCGGTCCCGTTCACGACCGCCACAGCCGGGCGGTGTCGAAGGCGTGCACGTCCTTGCAGAGCGCGACGAAGGCCGCCGCCTGATGGTCGACCACCGCCCTGCCCTTGTCGGCGGTCGCAAGGCTTGCTTTGCCCACGGTGCCGGCCGGGTTGAGGTCCTGCGCCTTCCAGCCGAACTGCGCGGGACCGTGGGCGCGAAGGTGGGCGAATTCCTCGATGAAGCCGAGCTGGCTCGAGCGGAAGTCGGCGGCGTGCTCCATCCGCACCAGGTCGGGGCGGAAATGCAGCATGATCGACGTCTCGATCTCGCCGCCGTGGATGCCATAGAGCCCCTCGTCGCCGGTCGGGAGGCCCTCCGGGTGGCCGAAGCGCGACCAGGCGGTGCCGACCGCCAGCATGTCGTAGCGGACGCGAAGCTCGCGGGTGACGATGTCGACCATCGGCACGTTGCCGCCATGGGAGTTGATGATGATCAGCTTCTCCACCCCGGCGCGGTGGACGCTGTCACCGATGTCGAGCCACAGCCGCGTGGTGGTCTCCCAGGTCGAGGTCAGCGTCCCCGGCGAGGAGATGTGCTCGTTCGACTTGCCGATCGCCTGCACCGGGAGAAACGTCACCGGCAGGTCCTCCGGCAGCAGCTCGATCGCCCGGGCGATCATGCCCTCGGCGATGCAGGTGTCGGTATAGACCGGCAGGTGCGGCCCGTGCTGCTCGATCGCCGCCACCGGCAGCACCGCGATCCAGCGCGGGACCTCGGCGGCGGCGAAGTCGACCGTGGTCATGTCCTGCCAGCGGCGGGCGGGAAGTTGGCTCATCGAAGGATCCTGTTCGGTCTACGCGGCTCGGAAGAAGGCGTGTGCCGCGAGTCAGACTCTTGCAGCCCGGCGGGCGCAACTCAAGCCGCCGACGCTCCTGCGCGCCGATACACCCCTCGCGCAGTGGAATGCGGCCTCGACTGCGGCGGCTCCGGTCCCCTCCCCGCCCGGATCGCCACGGCGCCCGGGGTTCGCCTCAGAGCGACTGTAGAAACGCCTTCGCCGCCGCGCCGTGCTCGGCCCGGAGTTTCGCGACGTCGATGCCGACCGGCATGCCGTCCTCGACCTTCCAGTCCCCCTTCACCATCACCCGGTCCGCCGTGTGTGCGCCGCACAGCACCAGCGCCGCGAGCGGGTCGCCGGCGCCCGAGAAGCGCAGCTCGTCGAGGGTGTAGAAGGCAAGGTCCGCCTGCTTGCCGGGGGCGACGACGCCGAGGTCGTCGCGGCCGAGGAGCCGGGCCGAGCCCTCGGTCGCCCAGCGGAACGCATCGAGATGCGTGACCGAGGCCGCGTCATAGGTGAGGCGGTTGATCATCAGGGCGTGGCGGACGCTCTCGATGAGGTTCGAATTGTCGTTCGAGGCGGAGCCGTCGACGCCGAGGCCGACGGGCGATCCCGCCGCCTCCAGCTCCTTGGTCCGGCACTGGCCCGAGGCGAGCACCATGTTCGAGGTTGGGCAGTGGCAGACGCCGACATGATTCCGGCCGAGGCGGCGGACCTCCTCGTCGGTGAAGTGAATGCCATGGGCAAGCCAGACCTTGTCGTTCAGCCAGCCGCATTCCTCGAGATAATCCACGGGCCGGCAGCCGAAATGGGCGAGGCAGTACTCGTCCTCGTCCCGGGTCTCGCCGAGATGGGTGTGGAGCCGGCAGTCGTGGCGCTCGGCGAGGCCGACCGAATCGACCATCAGCCGTTTGGTGACGGTGAACGGCGCGCAGGGCGCGAGCGCCACGCGGAGCATCGCCCCCTCGCGCCGGTCGTGATAGCGCGACAGCACCCGCTCGCAGTCGGCAAGGATCGTATCCTCGTCCTGCACCACCGCGTCGGGCGGCAGGCCGCCGTCCTTCTCCGAGAGGTTCATCGAGCCGCGGGTGAGGGTCATGCGGATGCCGACGCGCTCCGCCTCCTCGGCCTGGATGTCCATCGCCTGCTCAAGCCCGGCCGGGTAGAGGTAGTGGTGGTCGGAAGCGCAGGTGCAGCCCGACATCAGGAGCTCGGTGAGCGCGAGCCGCGTCGCCTGGCGGAAGGCGTCCGGCGTCACGTTGCGCGCCCAGATCGGGTAGAGCGCCTTGAGCCAGGGGAACAGCTCCTTGTTGATCGCGGCCGGATGGGCGCGGGTCAGGGTCTGGAAGAAGTGGTGGTGGGTGTTGACCAGCCCCGGCACGACGACGTGGCGGCCGGCGTCGAAGATGTGGTCGGCCTTCTTTGAGATCTGCTTCCCCTTGCCGACCAGCTCGACGATCTTCCCGTCCTCGACCACGATGCCCCGTTCGGCCCCCTCGGCGAGGACGGCGATCGGGTCCTTGATCCATGTGCGCATGCGAATGGCTATCCCTGTTCTGTCGGGGCGCCCGCCGCCACCACCTCGATCTCGACCAGGAACTCCGGCCGGGTGAAGCCGCCGACGATCATCAGCGTCGAGGCGGGCGGTGGCGACGCCACGCGCCGGTCGCGGACCGCCATGTAGCCCTTCATGTGCTCGCGGGCGGTGACGTAGGCGTCGATCCGGACGATGTCGGCAAGGGCGAGGCCGGCCTCGGCGAGGATCGCCGTGATGTTGTCGAAGCAGCGCTCGGCCTGGCCCTCGACGGTGTCGGGCACCGTGTCGTCCGGGTTGGCGCCGAGCTGCCCGGAGACGAAGACGAGACGCGCTCCGGCCGCCACCTCGACGGCGTGGCTGTAGCGGGCAAAGGGCGGGCGGATGGCAGGCGGGGACAGTGGGCGGAGCATTGGCGGGCCGGATTGCGTGATTGCCGCCACGCTACGGCCGGTCTCGCCAGGCTGTAAAGGGTGTGCCCGGCGCTGCCACGCCGGGCACGGTATTCAAGACCGGTCAGGATTAGTTGAAGTGGGTCTTGAAGCGCAGGTGGCCGCCGAGCGAATCGTCGCCTTCCTCCGGGCTCTCGTAGAGGAGTTCGGCGCCGATCTCGGACCGGGCGGTCGGATAGAAGTAGACGCCGCCGGCCGCGAGCAGATCGGCATCGCCGGAGTCCGGACCGTCCTGATAGGAGACGGTGCCCGCGACCTTGATGTTGCTGCTGAGGGCAACGGCGGCCGACAGGAAGCCGCTCCACCACTCGCCGTCATCGCAGCCCGTCCAGGTGCCGGCCGAGAAGGTGCTGTTGCAGTTGTCGCCGCCGGTGAGGCTCTTGGCATTGTCGGAGTAGGCGACCGAGCCCTTGATGTCGACGACGCCGAGCTTGGCGGTGGCGGCGAGGTTGGCGCCCCAGCCGGTGCCCGAGGTACGGTCGGTGACCGCGACGGCCGCACGGAGGTCGAGACCGCCGACGCCACCGGTGACCGCCAGGACGATGTCCGGGTAGTTGCCGGTCGCGTTGATGGCTCCGCCGTAACGGTCACGCGGGTCTTCGAGGCCGAGCATGATGCCCCAGGTGCCCATCAGGTAGGACAGACGGACCTGGTCGGTCTTCTTGTCCGAGCGGATGTCGCCGTCATAGGTGTAGCCGCCGCCCGGATCGAAGGTCGAATCCGTCCAGCCGAACATGATCGGACCGATGGCGCCGTAGCCGCCGTCGAAGCGGACGGTCTTGGCGGTGCCGTCGAGCGAGTTGTTGTCGGAGGTGACGACGAAGTTGAGGTTGGTGGCGATGACGCCGAGGTCGCTCATCGAGCGGCTGTTCCACTCGGCCGCGGCCTGGGTCTTCATCTCCCACGACTGCGAGTAGGCGTCCTGGGCGTAGAGGTAGCCGGCGACGACGCCCGAGGTGGTCGAGAGCGGGTTGGACGGGTCGGTGGTCGAACCGGTCAGCTGCTGCGCGACGTTGAAGTAGTCGCCGACGCGGTCGCTGTCATAGAACCAGACGTCCAAGCGCACGTAGCCGCCGATCTTGAGGCAGGTGTCCGTGCCCGGGATGTACCAGTAGCCGACGCCGAAGGCGTCGCAGATCTTGACGTAGTCGATGGGCTCGACCGCGATCGCGAGATCGGCGGCCTGAGCGCCGCCGGACACCGCGAGAACCGTGGCGGTGCTGAGCAGCAGGGTCTTCAGTTTCATTCTCTGACCTCCAGAGCGTGGGTGGAGGGGTCGTTCGCTCTTGCCTCGCTTCCGGAACCGTCGGCTCCGAAGATGCTGCGCTGCACAGTCCGCTCGCCCCCAGTGTCTGCATCCTGCGCGGACCCGCCCCGGGGCGACCGCCAGAACCCAGTTGGACCTGCGGAAGACCGCTCAATCCATGGGCGGGGACGGTATGAACGCTGGATGAAACGGATGTGACTGGGGTGATGCGGAGGCGGCTAAGGGCTAAGTGGCGGAGCCTTCGCGGGTGCAGTGCGTCATAATCCCGCTCGGGCGTGTTTGCAGCGCGGAAACCCTGCCAGAAATGCTGAGGCCACCAAAGTCGAAAGCCCCCGGACTGTGCCCTCGCGGCCACAGCGGCGCCTGCCGGCCTATCCTTCGCGGTCCGCGTCCTCGGACTTCAGCCACTCCTGGATCAGCTGGTAGGCGACGGCGAGGATGACCGGTCCGAGGAAGATGCCGATCAGCCCCCAGGCCAGCAGGCCGCCGAGCACGCCGACGAAGATCAGCAGGCCGGGGAGGTGACTCGCCTTGCCGGCGAGAATCGGCCGGGACAGGTTCTCGACCGAATAGACCAGCACGATGCCCCAGGCGATCATGAAGATTGCCCAGCCCGGCTCGTTCTGCGCGAACAGCCAGAGGGCGACGGGAATCCACACCAGCGGCGCGCCGACCTGGACCAGCGCGGCGAAGAAGGTCAGCCCGCCGAGCAGCGCCCAGGCCGGCACGCCGGCGATCCAGTAGCCGACGGCCGCGACGATCGATTCGGCGATGGCGCTGCCGACCACGCCGCGCACCGTGCTCCGGGTGGTGACCACGGCGCTGGTGAGGAGTTGGGTGGCGAAGCCGCCGCCGATGCGGTCGAAGAAGGCGATGGCGAAGTGGGTCAGGCGGGCGCGGTTGGCGAGGAAGACGCCGGCGAGGATCACGGCGAAGCCGATCTCGAAGACGAACAGGCCGACGCTCTCGACCTGTTGCAGGCCCCACACCAGCCAGTCCTCGATGTCGGCCTTGAAGTGGGCGACGTAGCTGTTGATGTGCTGGGAGATGATCTCCCAGTTGGTGCTGAGGAAGCTGCCCACGAAGGGGATGTTGCGGATCGCCGCCGGCGCCGTCGAGAAGCTGTCGCCCGACACCTGGTCGACCCAGGCGGTGATGTCGGGGGTGTAGGCGATGATCCCCCGGGTCAGGGCGTAGGCGGGGACGATCAGGATCAGGGCGAGGAGGGCGGTGCTGATCAGCGCCGCCGCCCGCGGCCGGCCCGGCATCCGGCGGGTCAGCCAGCCATGCAGCGGCGCCGTCGATACGGCGAGCACGATCGCCCACAGGATCGCCGCCGAGAACGGCTTCAGCGTCAGCGCCGTGGCGATAGCGAGCAGGCCGAGGACGATCGCGGCGAGAACGCCGTTGATCGGGAAGGTGGTGTCCGACCGGCCTTCCGTGGTCCGTTTCGCCATGGACCGCCCCCTGTCGCCGCAGCGTCCGCCGCGCCCGTCCCGCCCAGCAATAGCGAATCCGGCGCAGGTCCGATATCCTCAGTCGTTCGTCACCCGCAGGCGCGAGACCACCGTCATCCGCCCGGTGTCGAAGATGACGATCGTGGCGCCGCCGTCATCCTCGAAGGTGAGCGCGGCGTGGGTGCCGTCGAGCGCCGTCGAGACCAGTCGGGCATGGGCCGGGAGGCCGAGCGCGGTGTGGTTCACGGTCGGGACCGCGGCGCCTTCGACCTCGGCCACCGGCGTCCCGGCGCTCTGGTAGGTGAAGATGCGGTAGAGGATGGCGATGAACACCGCAAAGATGCCGAGCCCGAGCGTGAGTCCGGAGATCATCATCAGCCGGCGGAGGCGTTCCTGCACGCGCGCGACGGCGGGGTCGAGCGGCTTCTCGTCCGGGGCGTCCTGATCGTCCATGGCGGCGGGCGGCGTCTCTCGCATCGAGGTCACGGTCGGCGAAGGCGAGGCGGGCATGCGCCTCGACGCCTGGCTTGCCGGGGCGGTCGCCGACCTCTCGCGCAGCCGCGCCAAGGCGCTGATCGTCGATGGGTCGGTCGCCATCGGCGGCGCGACGATAGTGGAGCCGAAAAGGCCGGTCAAACCGGGCGAATGCGTCACGATCGACCTGCCGCCGCCGGTGCCGGCCGAACCCGAACCGGAGTCGATACCGCTGGATGTGGTGTACGAGGACAACGACCTGATCGTCATCGACAAGCCGCCCGGCCTCGTTGTCCACCCTGCCGCCGGCAACCAGACCGGCACGCTGGTCAACGCGCTCATCGCCCATTGCGGCGCGAGCCTCTCCGGCATCGGCGGGGTCATGCGCCCGGGGATCGTCCATCGGCTCGACAAGGACACCAGCGGCCTGATGGTGGTGGCCAAGACCGACCGCGCCCATCGCGGCCTTGCCGCCCAGTTCGCCGACCATGGCCGCACCGGGCCACTCGAGCGCGGCTACCTGGCCCTCGTCTGGGGCGTTCCGGCGCGGAGCGAGGGGACCATCGACATCCCCCTCGGCCGTTCGCTCAGGAACCGCGAGAAGATCGAGGTGAAGCGCTCCGGCGGCGGGCGCGAGGCGATCACCCACTACGCGGTCGTCGCGCGCTACGGCCCGAAGGAGCGGCCCCTGGCATCGCTGGTCGAATGCCGGCTCGAGACCGGCCGCACCCACCAGATCCGGGTCCACATGGCCTCGATCGGCCATCCGGTGATCGGCGACCGCACCTACGGCGCCGGCTTCGCCACCAAGACGGCGCTCCTGCCCGAGCCGGCCCGCAGTCTCGTCGCCGCCTTCCCGCGCCAGGCGCTGCATGCCTTCCTGCTCGGCTTCGAGCACCCGGTGACCGGCGAGGAGATGCGTTTTGAGGGCGAACCCCCCGATGATATTTCCGAATTGATTCAAGCGTTTGATGCGTTGTGAACGATATGTGATCGCAACCGTCGAAATCCCGACGTGTTTATGGCGTTCTCGTACCTATATATCCGATCTGCCCGTGGTCCCCCTCGGGACACGGTACCGCCGGCGCCGGGGTTTGGCCGGGCCGGGCGGGAGGAAGAAAGGGGCGCTGCCAAATGGCCCGTGCAAGTCTGCCTGCAATTGCGTCCGGCGAAGCCGGACTATCCCGATATCTCGCGGAAATCCGCAAGTTTCCGATGCTCGCGCCGGACGAGGAGTACATGCTCGCCAAGGCCTACAAGGAGCATGGAGACCGCGACGCCGCACAGAAACTGGTGACCAGCCACCTTCGGCTGGTGGCCAAGATCGCCATGGGCTACCGGGGCTACGGCCTGCCGATCGGCGAGGTCATCTCGGAAGGCAATGTCGGCCTCATGCAGGCCGTGAAGCGGTTTGAGCCCGAAAAGGGCTTCCGCCTCGCGACCTATGCGATGTGGTGGATCAAGGCCTCGATCCAGGAATACATCCTGAGGTCCTGGAGCCTGGTGAAGATGGGGACGACCGCCAACCAGAAGCGGCTGTTCTTCAATCTTCGCAAGGTCAAGGGCCAGATCAGCGCGCTCGAGGAGGGCGACCTCCGGCCCGAGCAGGTTGCCGAGATCGCCCAGAAGCTGGGCGTGCCCGAGGAGGACGTGATCTCCATGAACCGCCGCCTCGGCGGCGATTCCTCGCTCAACTCCCCGCTCAAGGCCGATGCCGAGGGCGGCGGCCAGTGGCAGGACTGGCTGGTCGACGACAGTCCCGACCAGGAAGAGCGGATGGCGGAGAACCAGGAGGCGGACAACCGCCGCCAGCTGCTCCGCAACGCCATGGACGTGCTCAACGAGCGCGAGCGCCGGATCTTCGAGGCCCGTCGCCTCGCCGACGATCCGATCACGCTCGAGGAGCTGTCGGCCGAGTTCGGCGTGTCGCGCGAGCGGGTCCGCCAGATCGAGGTCCGCGCTTTCGAGAAGGTCCAGAAGGCGGTCCGGAAGGGCGCCAAGGAGCTCGAGAGGCCGCGCGCCCAGATCGAGGCCGCGACGGGCTAGTCTCGCCGCGTCTGATCCTCCATGAGCTGCTGGGTACGATCGGACGGAGCGGCGCCGTTGGTCCGGCGTCGTTCCTGCCGTTTTTGATCGCCGCTCGCACCCGAATTGAAGCGGCCAAGGCTGATCTCAACCGGCAATTTATTGCTAAATGACGCCGTAGGCTGTATGTTTTTCCGATCCATCCGTTTCGGGAGAATCGTCCGTGGCGCTACCTGTCATTCAGCGTTTCTCCGACTTCCCATTCTATGACGGCGAGTGGGCGTTCGAGGCGAGCCTGCAAGACGGCATGTTCCTGCCGGCCTCCCAGACCCGTTTCGTGGTCGCGACGCCCGACGGCGTGCAGACCGTGTTCAAGGGGTCGTTCACCGTCGTCGGCGGTGTGGTGACGGGCGGCACCATCACCGACTACGTCACCAAGATGAACGGAACCACAGTCTTCAAGGGCAGCGGTTTCGCCCTCGATGCCGCCGCCACGGTCGCGGCCATTCAGGCGTATCAGGGCGGCGACTTCGATGCCGTCTTCAAGGCCTTCTTCGCCAATGACACGGCCAAGAAGATAGTTGGCAGCGCCAACGACGATGACTTGTTCGTGGCCGGCGACGGCTCCATCGGCCTCGGCAAGGCGGGCAACGATTATGTTGGCGGCAACACCTACGGCGTGACGGCCGAGATTCTCAAAGGCGGTGCGGGCAACGACAGGATCGACGGCAACGGCGGGGCCGACGTGCTCTACGGTGGCAAAGGGAAGGATGCGTTCTGGTTCACCGACGCCCCCGACCCGTCGGCCTTCGCGCGCATCAAGGATTTTTCGCCGAAGGATGACACCATCATTGTCGACGTGACGGAGGGCTTTGCGGCCGTCCACCCCGGCCCTCTCGACGACTCTCAATTCCACGTCGGCGGGAAGGCCAAGACGGCGGACCAGGTGCTCATCTACGACAAGAAGACCGGGGCGCTCTACTACGATGCCGACGGCTCGGGCAGCGAGCAGCAGGTCCAGTTCGCCAAGCTGGCGAAGCACCTCTCCCTCACGGCCGACGACTTCTTCGGCGCCGTGACGTAGGCCCAGTGCCGGGCCAGGCCCGCTGGCGTGGCCCCGGCTAGCGCGCCGCGAACACCGTCCGGCCCGCCACCACCGTCCTCAGCACCCGCCCCGAAAAGCGCGCGCCTTCGAACGGCGTGTTCTTCGACTTCGAGCGGAGGAGATCGGCGTCGAGCACCCATGGCGCGTCCGGATCGACCAGAATGAGGTCGGCCGGTGCGCCGGGGGCGAGCCGCCCGACCTCGAGGCCGAGCAGCTCCGCTGGCCGGGTCGCCATCGCCCGGAACAGCGTCACCAGGTCGACCTCACCGGCATGATGGAGGCGGAGGGCGGCCGGGAGCAGCGTCTCGAGGCCCACCGCGCCGTCCGCGGCCTCGGCGAAGGCCTGGCGCTTGGTGTCGACGTCCTGCGGGTCGTGGCTCGACACGATCACGTCGATGGTGCCGTCGGCGAGGCCCGCGATCATTGCCTGGCGGTCGTCCTCGCGCCGCAGCGGCGGCGACAGCTTGAAGAACGTCCGGTAGGGGCCGATGTCGTTCTCGTTGAGCGTCAGGTGGTTGATCGAGACGCCGCAGGTGATCGCGGTCCCGGCGGCCTTGGCGCGGCGGACGACCTCCAGCGACTCGGCGCACGAGATCTGGGCGATGTGGCAGCGGCCGCGGGTGAGGGCGGCGAGCCGCACGTCGCGCTCGACGATGACGATCTCGGCCTCCTTGGGAATGCCGGCAAGGCCGAGCCGGGTCGCCACCTCGCCCTCGTTCATCACGCCGGCGCCGACCAGGTGCGGGTCGGCCGGGTGGTGCATGACCAGCGCGCCGAAGTCGCGGGCATAGGTCAGCGCGCGGCGCATGACGGCGGCGTTGGTGATGGTGTGGCGGCCGTCGCTGAAGCCGACCGCGCCGGCCTCGCGCAGCAGCCCGAACTCGGCGATCTCGCGGCCGTCGAGGCCCTTGGTGATGGCCGCCATGGGGTGGACGCGGATCGCGGTCTCGTCGCGGGCGCGGCGGCCGATGAAGTCGACCAGCGCGCCGTCGTCGATCACCGGGTCGGTGTCGGGCATGGTGACGATCGCCGTCACCCCGCCGGCGGCGGCGGCGAGCCCGGCCGAGGCGAAGGTCTCGCGGTGCTCGGCCCCCGGCTCGCCGACGAAGACCCGCATGTCGACGAGGCCCGGCGCGACGATCATGCCCCGGCAGTCGATCACCTCCGCTCCCGCCGGGCGGGTGGTGCGGGCGGCATCGGGGCCGGCGGCGACGATCCGCCGGTCGGCGACGATCACCGAGCCCCGCGCATCGAGGTCGCGCGAGGGGTCGATCACCCGCGCATTGTCGAGGACCAGCGGGCGGTCGCCGCTGCCGTTGCCGCCGTGCTCACGCATTGGGCAGGTGCGCCGCCAGCGCTTCGAGGACGGCCATGCGGACGGCAACGCCCATCTCGACCTGCTCGCCGA
>JAGRKZ010000081.1:19267-24269 GCA_020442065.1 Bauldia sp. | reverse complement strand
GCGGTCTCGACCTCCGTGCGGCCGTTGCGGTCACCGACCGCACCTCGGGCACCGGCTGGGGCGCCAACCTCGCCGCCACCGCCAAGCTCGGCGTCGTCGACATCAAGGGCACGGTTGCCTACTCCGACAACGCCAAGAGCCTCACCGGCGGCGACAACTGCAACAGCACCTTCTCGGCCGGCACCTGGACTGGCTGCGATGATGGCGAGTGGTGGAGCGGCTTCCTGTCGGCCGCCGTTGCCCTCAGCGCCAACATGAAGGCGGCTGCGACGGTGTCGTATCAGGACGGTCCGAGCTCGAACGACGGTACGCTTACGGCGGCTGGTGGTGTCTACTACTACCCGACCGCTCGTTCGGAGATCGGCGCGGAACTTCTGTACACCGATCCGGATGGCGGCGACGACTCGCTCGGCGGCCACATCCGCTTCAAGACCCACTTCAACTAGTCCTGCCGAAAGGTTGGATGCAGTGCCCGGCGGAGCGATCCGCCGGGCACTTTCTATTTGCAGCCGCTTTCGGACGGCGTGCCCGCCAACGTGTTGCGTCAATGGTGGCGGACGCTGATGGGATGGACGGTGTTCTTGCCTTCCTCCGTGCGGCGATGACGAGCGATGCTCATAGATTCGTCGCATTCGCAGGTCCAATCGGACAGAGTCATGGGCGCAGTCGGGGTCGCGATGCTCGGCGCTCGGGTGCTCTTGCGGCGTAAGATTGGGTGATTTCGAGGACGGACCGGCATGTCGAACTGGCGAAGATGGGTGCTCCCCGGACTCGCGACGACGACTCTGCTTGCCGTGGTCGCCTTCTCCATGCGAGCGGGTGACGTCGAACGTGAGTTGACGTCACGGGTGAAGAGTGAACTCGCGAATGTCGGGCAGACATGGGCCGCGGTGACGGTCTCTGGTCGCTCGGTAGTCCTCGGCGGGAT
The DNA here is from genome assembly GCA_020442065.1 of Bauldia sp. GTDB lineage: Bacteria > Pseudomonadota > Alphaproteobacteria > Rhizobiales > Kaistiaceae > Bauldia. The sequence continues at coordinate 23,341 of JAGRKZ010000081.1, read as the reverse complement.
CGCGCCTTCGGAGGAGGCACAACGACTTGCCGTTGCGGCAGCGGCCGCAGTGCATGGCGCCGGCGCAGTGTCGGACCGGAGTGAACTTCTGCCGATTGCGACCCCCTACAATTGGGCAGCGAGTCGAAGCGAACGGAAGGTGTCGATTTCGGGCAACGTCCCGTCCGAGGGGACGCGCAATGCGATTCTTGCCGCAGCGCGCCGATCGTTTCCTGACGAGCAGATATCGGACGAGATGGAACCAGCGCGCGGTGCGGCACCCGGATTTAACGGCGCCGCGGCCTATGCCCTTGATCGTCTCGCTGAGCTGGCGGACGGCCTGGTCACGCTGACGGATCAGACCCTGTCGGTGAAAGGAACCGCGCTGTCTGCGGAGTCATATGCCTCGGCACGTCGGGCCTTTCAGGCCGGTCCACCAAGTGCCGTTACGCTCGGGCCTGTCGATATCACGCCCGCTCTCGCGCTGCCGTTCGTGTGGTCTGCGAGCTACGACGGCAATATCGTCACGCTCGCCGGCTATGTACCAAATGACGTCGTGAAAGAAGCCCTTGTCGGCGCCGCCCGCGCCGCCGTCCCGTCTGCCGCCGTGATTGATGAGACAGCAATCGCCTCGGGCGAACCGGAGGGGTTCGAAACGGCCGCGACGTTCGCCATCTCGGCGCTTGGACGAATGCGCGAGGGAGGAGTCATGCTCGACGGCATGACTCTCGACATGGCGGGCGCCGCGCGATCGGTCGACGACTACCAAGCCATCGTCGATGGGGTGGGGGGCGATCTGCCCAACGGCCTCACGGTGGTGGCCAACGAAGTCGTACCGTCTTCGGTCGATGGTTATGGCTGGAGTGGCCGCAAAGACGGAAGCACCGTGGTTCTCACCGGCTACGTACCGACCCTGGCCGGACGTGAGGAGGTCATCGAAGCCGCCGGATCGGCGTTTGCGGGACTGTCCGTTACCAGCAACATCAAAGTGGCCTCGGGCGAGCCGAAGATGGACTGGATCGGTGCCATCAAGTTCGCAATGACCGAGCTCGCCGCGCTCGAGACCGGCACTGTCGAGCTCGGCGATCGGACTTACAGTGTCGAAGGTGAGGCGCGCGATTCGGATGCCTTCATGTCGCTCCAGGCCGCCAACGCCCGCACACTCCCGGCAAGCCTCGTGCTCGATCATGCCGAGATCCTGCCACCGCGCGTTTCACCCTATGTCCTCACCATCACGCCCGGTGATGGGGCCGTCCTGCTCACTGGTTTCGCGCCGGATGAGGGCGGAAAAGCAGAGCTCGTGACCGCGGCCGAGGCCGCCTTTGGGGGGCAGAAGGTCACGGACAAGCTGGGTTTCGGCAGTGGTGCTCCCAACAACTACATCGAGGCGGCAACCACGGCCATGACGGCGGTGGCCCGGCTGATGGGTGGTCAGGCCGAGATGGTCGACACCAGAATCAAGGTGAGAGGCGAGGCGCATTTCACTCGGGCGATGAAGGAGATCGAGACCGCTGTCAGGGAGAGTATTCCCGACGGGTATTCGCTCGATCTGACGATCATGACCCGACAGATTGGGCAGCCGCTTGATCCGGTGCAGTGTCGCGATCGGCTCGATGCGGACGCCAAGACGGGTCGGATCGAGTTCGAAGGTGCGCAGGCGGCGCTCACCGGGCCTAGTCTGCCGCTTCTTGATCGTGTGGCTGGCACAATGCTGCGCTGCGGGGAAACCGCGATCGAAGTTGCCGCGCATGCCGATTCGGACGGATCGGCCGCCAAGAATCTCGAACTGACCCAGGCACGAGCCGAAGTGGTTGTGGACTATCTGGTCGATGCCGGAGTGAAGCGCGAACGGTTGACGGCGGTCGGCTATGGGGAAGAAAATCCGATTGCCGACAACGATACGGACGAGGGAAAACGCGCCAACCGCAGGATCGAGTTCCAGGTTCGCGTGTCCAGCGGCGGCTGAGATGACCTATTTGATCGCCACCTATTGGCCTTTTCTGCTCCTATCGCTCGCGACAGGCCTGGCTGTAGGTTGGTGGAATCGCGATCGCCGGAAGGTCGACGACGTGGCCGCTTGGCTCGAAGAAGGACCGGGCGAGCGGTGATCGGGCATTTCCTCGAGCTGTGGGGCATGCTTCTGCTGGCATTCGTTGCCGGGTGCGTCCTGGGCACGCTCGCCTACATGGCCATTGCTGTGAGCCCTTGGGCGAACGCCCAGATCGAAACGGCCGATGCGATCGGCAACGCTCTCGCCGGCCGGCGAATCTTTCGGGGCCGCGTCGAGACACGGTCTCGTTCCCGTCCACTCGCGCCCCAATCGTCGTCGACCGGCCGGTACCCGGCCGACTATCCCGGCGGAGACGACCGATCAACGCTCGAGCGAGTGCCGATAGAATCCGAGGCCTTGGTGACTTTCGATGGCACTGTGCGCGAGTTCGGACAATCCGAATGGGACCATGACGCCGATGCTGCCGGCTCGGGATATCTCGGGGACAAGCCTCCTCTACCTGCCGCAACGGTGCTTGATGATGACCTTGAGCCATATCCGCTCGACCGGACGGTCCCGCCGGCGCCCGCGACCGAGCCGCTTCCAGAACTCCCCGCGATGCGTCCGCTCACCTTGCCGGGGCCGCGCAACGGCGTTCCTGACGACTTGCAGCGAATTCGCGGGATCGGTCAGAAGAACGAAGAACTTCTCAACAACCTTGGCATCTATCACTTTGGACAGATTGCGGCCTGGACGCCGGCGGAGGCCCGCTGGGTGGCGGGGCAACTGGCATTTCCTGATCGGATCGAGCGGGACGACTGGGTCGGACAGGCGATCATCCTGGCGACCGGGGGCGACACCGGCTACGTCAAGGTTGGGAATCGTCGAAAGGGCGAGGAGACGGCAGTAGCTTGAGCCGCGACCGGGAGGCCGGACTCACTCGGTTCGGTTTTCGAGGGCCGGTTCCTCGTCGCTTTGGGCGTGGGTCTGACGCGGGGTGATCACGTCGATTTCGGCGTGGCTTCTCTGGCAGTGGTCGATGAAAGCCGCGATCCGCTCGACCGGTGCGCCGATGAGGACCGGGGCGTGGCCTTCGCCCGGTACCTCCACCTGATCCATGTGGCCGTGTTCAGCCGCCATTCGAGCCAGCGTCTCGGGAGAGAGGATGTCCGAATTCGCGCCCCTGATCGCGAGGACGGGCAGGCTTCGGAGCGCGGCGAATTCCTGCCACAGCGTCGGCATGGGCCGGTCGAATTCGATGCCGTCGAAAGTGCGTGCGAGCGCGGGGTCGTAGTCGGTCGCCGGCCTCCCGCCTTCGTCATCGCGCCATGTCATCTCGGCGAAGGCGCTCCAGCCCCCGTCGTCGAGGGCGGTGAACTGCCGCCCGTGAAGGCGCCGGAGGATGCGGACAGCGTCGTCCCAGTCGTCCGGGGCCGGCATCCGGCCGACGTATGTCTTCAATCTCGCCAGACCGCGGGCCTCAATTGCCGGGCCCACATCGTTGAGAACGACTCCGGCGAGAGCACTCGGCCGAGCCACGCCCATCAGCATGGCGATCAATCCGCCCCGGGAAGTTCCCACGACGACGGCGCGGCCGACACCCAGTGCTGCCATGCCGTCGAGCACGTCCTGCATCTCCATCAGGGGGGTGTAGTGCGCGACATCCTTGTCCCACTCCGACATGCCGCGCCCACGGAGATCGAAGGCCAGGACACGGCGAGGGCGCTCCGGATCACCAGCCAGACGAAGCGCCAGGAAATGGAAGTCACGGAAGCTCCGTGACAGGCCGGGTATACAGACGACGGGCAGCCAGGGTGCACTCGGCTCGCCGTACTCGGCGACATGCAGGCGGAGTCCGTCGACGCTCGTGTAGAACAAGTCACGTCGTGCCGCTTCTGCGGGTGCGGCAGGCGGGGGCACGGATGAAGGCGCGTCGGGCAGGGTTGATTCACCGGTTTCCTCCCCGCCGATCAGGGCATCGCCCGCGGGCGATGTTTCGGTGGGGCGGCGGAACAGCCGGCGGATATGAGAGACGGCGAAGTCCAACGTTATCCTTTGCCGCGCTTGAGATCGGTTTCGATCGTCAGGGCCGGGGCGCCGAGCCG
>JAGRKZ010000081.1:0-19220 GCA_020442065.1 Bauldia sp. | reverse complement strand
TCGGTGAACGGAATGCGCTCGATCCAATTCACCGCGTCGACGTTCGGGTCCCGCGGATCTCCATATTCCTTCACCCATGCGGTGACGCGACTGGGTCCGGCGTTATAGGCGGCAAAGGTCATGATGAATGACCCGCCGTAGCTGGCGTGGAGCTTGCCAAGAAATGCCGCGCCGAGCTGGGCGTTATAGGCAGCGTCGGTGGTCAGGCGGTCCTGCGAGTATGTGACCCCGACCAGCTTTGCCATCGCCTTGGCAGTGGCCGGCATCAGCTGGAGCAGTCCGCGCGCGCCGGCACCGCTCACGGCACCGACATTGAAGGCGCTTTCCTGCCGGGCGATCGCATAGACCATCGGTTTTTCGACCGCGCCAGTCTTGGCCGATGAGGGGATCGAATCGGTTGGGAAGGCGTCGGAGTGGACCGGGAGGTTGCGGTATGATGCGAGCTTGCCGAGTTGGAGGGCGAACTGGTGACCACCTTCCTCCTCGGCCATATCGCAGAGGAGCGCGATGTCGGCCGGGTCGGTGAGCGAATCGGCAAGCGCACGGAAGAAGAGGCTGTTGCGGTCGCCGCGGTTGAGCTCCTCGAGCTTGTTGATGACCTGGACCAGCTCGTGGCCTTCGAAGCGGGACTTGGCGGCCGCATCGATCCGTGGCGGCGGCTCGATCGGCAGCTGCCTCACGCCGAGGCGCGACAGGGCGATCTGGCCGTAGAAGGTGGTCGGATAGCGCCCAGCCTTCTTGTAGTGGGCGATCGCGGCATTCCGGTCCCCGGACTTCTCCGCCGCACGTCCGAGCCAGTATTCCGCGCGCGACTGGCTGATCGGCATCTGCGAGACACGCTCGATCTCGGCGAAATGCTTGCTAGCGGTGCGCGGGTCGCCGAGAAACTCAAGAGCATACCAGCCGGCGTGGAACTCGGCTTCGGCGATATCGGCGCTACCTTCGGCCGAGTGACCGGCCGCGATCCTGTATGCGGTCTTGGCGTCGCCGAGGTCGAGGAGTTCGCGCGACACGATCCTGCGCTCGACCCACCAGGCGTCGCCGTCGATGACAGCCGGGTCGCGTGGCGCCGACAGCAAAAGCTCCGCAGCTTCCTTCACCTTGTCCGCGCGGCGGAGGTAACGGACGCGGGCGTAGAGGTAGACAGGGTCCTTGCGCTTGGCGTCCGGAACAGCGTTCAGGGCGCCGGCCGCGTTCTTGCCCGTGTTGACCGCGACCATGGCATTGGCGAGCGCGATCTCGTCGCTGTTGAGATACTTGGCGTTGCGAAGTGCCGCCGAGTCCTGCTCCTCATAGAGCAGGCGGTCGAGGCGGGCCTTGTAGTCGGCCCCGCTGAGCAGCGCGCTGAACTCCTTGCGGATGCGCGCCTCGGTGTCGGAATCAAATCGTTCGGTTCGCCAGTAGCCGCCCACCACGGCCGCCGCGTCGCGCTTGTTGCCGATTTCGAGATAGGCGCGGGTCAGAAGCAGCGTCCCGCTCTCTGTCACCAGCTTCCGCCCGCCGAGGGCCTTGATCACGACGTCCGCCGGGGGCTTCTCGCGGACCAGCGCCTGTTCGTAGCGGGTCTGGAGAAGCGCCTGGCCTGGCCAGTCGGACAGACGTCGCCACACGTCCGCTATGCGCGCGGACGGTACGCTCGGGTCGCCGCTGGTGGCGACCAGCCAGTCGATGATCTTGGTGTCGACCGCGTTGGGGAGGGCGTAGGCGGCAGCGGTCGCCGCCGCATAGTCGCCGTCGTCGAGGAACTTGATGGCGTAGCGGAGGCCCACCGAGCTGATATTGGATTTCGACGACGGGGCGTGGGGCTTGGCGGCGATGACGGGCGTGAATTCGGGCGTCGCCGGCTCGGTGTCCTCAGCGGACGGGATCGCCGCATGGTCGTCGTCGACCGCGCCCGTCAGCAAACTCGCGATCGGATCGCCGTCGGCGTAGGACAGGATCGCATCGGAGTGAACGCGCTGGGGATTGAGGCGGGGAAGCGGAATATCCGTGAGTTGGGTCTCGGCAATCGCGCCGGATCCTGCTATCGCGGTGGCGGCGACCGCCGTCAGCACCACGGCAAACCACCATTCCCGGACGCGGGTGGGCATCGTCGCTGGCGAATCAGCTTTCGGCGTCATCCGTCCTAGTCGTCCCTTCCAGCCGCGCCCTGAAGGTAAAGCAGGATTCGGCCCTGTGCGCGGTGCCTCCACGGGGCATATTCTGCCCATGCGGACCATATTCTGCCATAGTGAACGAACACTTGACGACCCGGCACGGCGCCCCGCTCGCCTTGCCCGTCCGGCCGACCCGGCATAAGGTCGCCGGCAAGAGGAAAACGCTGAAATTCCGGCAAGGATGTGGCCTGATGTTTACTGGATCGATCACTGCCCTCGTCACCCCGATGCGTGGTGGCGCCCTCGACGAGACGGCGTTCCGCGCCTTCGTCGATTGGCAGATCGCCGAGGGGTCGCATGGGCTGGTGCCGGTGGGCACCACCGGTGAGAGCCCGACGCTCAGCCACGATGAGCATAAGCGCGTGGTCGAGATCTGCATCGAGACGGCGAAGGGACGGGTGCCGGTGATTGCTGGCGCGGGATCGAACAACACCCGCGAGGCGATCGATCTCGCCCGTTTCGCCGAGAAGGCGGGCGCCGACGGGGTGCTGGTGGTGACGCCCTACTACAACAAGCCTAGCCAGGAAGGACTCTATCAGCACTTCAAGGCGATCAACGACGCGATTGGCATTCCGATCATCATCTACAACATCCCGCCCCGCTCGGTGATCGACATGACGGTGGACACCATGGCGCGGCTGTTCGAACTGAAGAACATTGCCGGCGTCAAGGACGCCACCGGCAAGATCGAACGGGTGAGCCAGCAGCGGCATGCGATGGGGCCGGAGTTCAACCAGCTCTCGGGCGAAGACGCGACGGCCCTCGGCTTCAATGCTCACGGCGGTCACGGTTGCATCTCGGTCACCTCCAATGTCGCTCCCAAGCTCGTGGCCGAATTCCAGGAGGCGTGCCTCGCCGGTGATTACCAGCGTGCGCTTGCCTACCAGGATCGGCTGATGCCGCTGCACCAGGCGCTCTTCCTCGAGCCCAACCCGGGCGGCGCAAAGTATGCGCTGTCGGTGCTCGGCAAGATCGCGGATGAGATCAGGCTGCCGTTGGTCAGCGTCTCGGAGCCGACGCGAGTCGCGATCCGCTCCGCCATGGTCCACGCCGGACTTCTCAACTGAACCGCTGATGGCCCAGAGCAAGGAAAAGCCTGCGCCGAGGATCGCAGCTGCGAACCGTCGCGCCAGGTTCAACTACGAGATCGGCCAGACCTTCGAGGCCGGCATCGTGCTCGCCGGCACGGAGGTCAAGTCGCTCCGCGCCGGGCAGAGCAACATTGCCGACTCCTACGCGAGCGAGAAGGGCGGGGAGATGTGGCTGTACAACGCCTACATCCCCGAATACCTGCAGGCGAACCGCTTCAACCACGAGACCCGGCGCCCGCGGAAGCTGCTCCTCCACAAGCGGGAGATCGGACGGCTCACCAACGCGGTTCAGCGCGAGGGCATGACGGTCGTGCCGTTGAAGATCTACTTCAACGACCAGGGCCGCGCCAAAGTCGAACTCGCGCTCGCCCGCGGCAAGAAGCTTCATGACAAGCGCGAAACGTCGAAACAGCGCGATTGGCAGCGGGAAAAAGGCCGTCTGCTCAGAGACAAGGGGTAGGCGACGATGGCGGTGGCACGATCATTCCTTTCGACCCTGGTGGGCTCGTTCTCGCAAGGAGCCGCCGACAACCCGACGGTGGCGATGGAAGAGGCGGCCTTCCGTCACCACGGCCTCGACGTCCGCTACATCAACTGCGAGGTGGCGCCGGAAGACCTCGGCGATGCCGTGCGCGGCGCGCGGGCGATGGGCTGGGTCGGCTTCAATTGCTCCATGCCCCACAAGGTCGCGGTGATCGAGCACCTCGACGGCCTCGGCGAGTCGGCGGCGATCATGGGGGCGGTCAACTGCGCGGTGCGGCAGGGCGACACGTTCATCGGCGAGAACACCGACGGCAAGGGTTTCCTGACCTCGCTGGTGTCCGTTGTCGATCCGGCCGGCAAGCGGGTCGTGATGTTCGGTGCAGGCGGCGCGGCGCGGGCAATCGCGGTTGAGCTTGCGCTTGCCAAGGTCGCCGCGATCACTGTGGTCAACCGCGGGCGGGAGCGCGGGCAGACGCTGGTCGATCTCCTCAACCAGAGGACGGAGGCCAAAGCCGATCTCGTGGTGTGGGAGGGCGACTACGCGGTGCCGGAGGGCACCGATATTGTGGTCAATGCCACCTCGATCGGCCTCTATCCTGACCTCGACGCGCGGCTCGCGCTCGACATCTCGACGCTCCGCCCGGGTATGGTCGTGGCCGACGTCATTGCCAATCCGCCCAAGCCGCGCCTGATCCGCGACGCGGAGGCGCGAGGGTGCCAAGCGATCACCGGCCGCGGCATGCTGGTCAACCAGGGCGTCATCGGCATCAAGTACTGGACCGGAGTCGATGTCGATCCCGACGTCATGCAGGCTGAACTCGCCCGCATCTTCGACACATAGGGAGACGGGAAACGCCGGCGCCTCCTCGGCGCCAATGCCACGCTGGGTGTGCCATGGCCCCCTTCGAGCATGTCGTGATTCTGACCGGCGCCGGGTTGTCGGCCGAGTCCGGGCTCAGCACTTTCCGCGACAAGGGCGGGATCTGGTCGAAATACAGGATCGAGGACGTGGCGAGTCCGGAAGCCTTCGCCCGCGATCCCGCCGCCGTGCTGGCGTTCTACAACATGCGGCGGCGGACGGTGCTCGGCGTGCAGCCGAACGCCGGTCACGCCGCGCTGGCGCGTCTCGAAGCGGACTATCCGGGCAAGGTCACGATCGTCACGCAGAACGTCGATCCCCTGCACGAGCGCGCCGGGACGAAAGACCTCATCCACATGCACGGCGAGATCCTCAAGGCGCGGTGTGCCCATTGCGGCGACGCGATGCGCTGGGAGGACGATCTCACCACTGACCTTGCCTGCCGTGCGTGCGGCAAGGCCGGTGGCCTGCGGCCGGACGTGGTTTGGTTCGGCGAGATGCCCTATGACATGGACCGCATCCATGCCGCCCTCGAAACGTGCGATCTGTTCGTCTCGATCGGGACCAGCGGGACCGTCTATCCGGCCGCAGGATTTTCGGCAAAGGCGCTGTCACTTGGCGCGCACACGGTCGAACTCAACCTCGAACCGTCGCGTCGGCGCGATATGTTCGTCGAGGCAATCCATGGCAAGGCAAGCGAGATCGTGCCCGCCTACGTCGCACGGCTGCTCGGCCGCTAGTGGTCCGATTCCGACATTTGCTACCCATGGCCGCTCGCGTCGAGCAAGTGTCGGAATCCAAAAAACCACTGGCAAGTATATGATTATAATGTATTTTTTTGAATTTGACATTTGACCGAGAGTTCGCTGTGGGCGGGGATCAAATGTCAAATTCGCTCCACTAGGAGGATGTTTCGTCCTCGATGTCGAGGCGACGCCTGACCGCGGCGAAGACGGCGCGAAACATCTCCGGCGTCAGGACGCCGGTATTGGTGTTGTAGCGAGAGCAATGATAGCTGTCGTGGAGCAGCGCCCCACCGCCGGTCGCGTGGACTGCGCCGTGAGCGAAAGGCACCGCCTTGAGCCGCAGGCCGAGAGCGGTGGCAGTCGAATCATGGGCGATGCGCCCGAGCGCGACGATGGCGGCCAGCCTGGGCATGGCGTCTATGGTCGCTGACAGGAACTGGCGGCAGGTGCGGATCTCCAGCGGGACGGGCTTGTTCTCCGGCGGGACGCATCGCACGGCATTGGTGATCGCCGCATCGATGAGGGAGAGGCCATCGTCTGTTCGGGCTTGGTAGGACCCGGTCGCGAAGCCGAACTCGATCAAGGTCCGGTAAAGAAGGTCGCCAGCATAGTCGCCGGTGAAGGGGCGTCCGGTCCGGTTGGCCCCGCGCAGGCCCGGCGCGAGCCCCACCACCAGCAGTCGGGCGGTGTGCGAGCCGAAGGTAGGGACCGGCGCGTTGTGCCAGGTCGGCTCCTTCGCCCGCCACTCCTCACGAAAGTCGACCAGGCGGGGACAGAGCGGACAGTCGTGGCCCGGCTCCGTGGCCGTCATCACAGTCGCCGATTTTCGTTCAGACCGTCTCGTCGTCCTCGAACTCGTCGGCGAAGTTGGCGCTCGACAGCGGACGCTCGGCTTGACGCTGTGACCGCTCGGCTGGATCGCGTCCAATCTGCGAGCGCATGCCGGCGAGATCGATGAAATGGTCGGCCTGACGGCGGAGCTCGTCGGCGATCATTGGCGGCTGGGTGGCAAGGGTGGAAGCAACACTCACCTTCTTGCCCCGGCGCTGCAACGCCTCGACGAGCGAGCGGAAATCGCCATCGCCGGAGAAAAGGACGAAGTGATCGATCGAGTCGGACATCTCCATCGCATGAACGGCCAGCTCGATATCCATGTTGCCCTTGATCTTTCGGCGTCCGGTCGAATCGACGAACTCCTTGGTCGGCTTGGTGACGACCGTGTAACCGTTGTAGTCCAACCAGTCGATCAGCGGGCGGATTGAGGAATATTCCTGGTCATCCGCAAGGGCCGTATAATAATAGGCTCGGAGAAGATAGCCCTTGTTGCTAAATTCTTTGAGTAGTCTCTTGTAGTCTACATCAAATCCCAGCGATTTTGCTGTAGCATAAAGATTGGCGCCGTCGATAAATAGGGCGATCTTTTCGCGTTCGTCAAACATATCGTTGCTTCCATTGTAAGGCAGGTTGCCAAACCAAATTGGACCGTCCGACGTCAGGAACTGGCCTCACATTCAAATGCTGTGAACCAAGCAAATACGGCCACAAACGGGCAGCAGAGGGGCGGGGGCTCCGGCGGCCGGACAGTTCGCGCAGCTTCCATATAGCGACGGGCTTCGGTGGGTCCAGTGCCACGCGGCAGTGATTCCTTGCTTTTCGGCACCTGTCGGCCTATGTGGTGCCAAAATCCCCAAGATTTAGTGTCAGGAGACCGTCAACAATGGCCCGCGTCACCGTCGAGGACTGCATCGACAAGGTCGAGAATCGCTTCGAACTGGTGCTGCTTGCCAGCCATCGGGCGCGCATGATCTCAAGCGGAACGCCGCTCACCATCGACCGGGACAATGACAAGAACCCGGTGGTGGCGCTGCGCGAGATCGCCGACGAGACCATCGCTCCCGGTGATTTGCGCGAAGAACTCATCCACTCGCTGCAGAAGTACGTCGAGGTCGACGAGCCTGAAGCGGAACCGGTGCCGCTGATCGCCTCCCCGAAGGCCGGCACCGAGGACAGTGGCGATATCGCTTTCGACCGGATGTCGGAGGAAGAGTTGCTGCGCGGTCTGGAGAGCATGGTTCCCCCCGACAAGACCGAGGATTTCTGACGGCGAGGGCTTTGAATAGCCTGTAAACCTTCCCGCTACTATATTTGGCCCAAACAGTTTTTCCGGTTTGGACCACCGGCCGGACCGAGTTTTGGACCGCCGCGCCATGATGCGTCAGTATGAGCTTGTCGAGCGGGTGACGCGCTACAATCCCGGCGCGGACGAGAACCTGCTCAACAAGGCCTATGTCTACGCGATGCAGAAGCACGGCTCCCAGCGCCGGGCCAACGGGGATCCATATTTCTCGCATCCGCTCGAAGTCGCCGGAATCCTCACCGACCTCAAGCTCGACGACGCCACGATCGTGGCGGCTCTCCTGCACGATACGATCGAGGATACCGACGCGACGCGCTCGGAAATCGACGCGGCATTCGGCGAGGATATCGGCCGACTGGTCGAGGGCCTCACCAAGATCCAGCGCCTCGATCTGGTCTCCAAGAAGGCGGCTCAGGCCGAAAACCTGCGCAAGCTGCTCCTGGCAATCTCGGAAGACGTCCGGGTCCTCCTCGTCAAGCTCGCCGACCGACTACACAATATGCGCACCCTCGAGTTCATGCCCGAGGAGTCGCGGCGGCGGAGCGCGGAGGAGACGCTCGAGATCTATGCGCCGCTGGCCGGCCGCATGGGAATGCATGACATGCGGGAGGAGCTCGAGGAGCTCGCCTTCCGCGTCGTCAATCCCGAGGCGCACGCCACCATCACCGAGCGGCTCGCCGAACAGCGGGAACGCAATCGCGACCTCATTGCCCGGATTGAACGCGAGCTGACCGAAGGTCTCGCGGCCAGCGGCCTCAAGGCACGGGTGATGGGTCGTGAGAAGCGGCCGTACTCGATCTTCCGCAAGATGGAGCGAAAGGCGGTGAGCTTCGAGCAGCTCTCCGACATCATCGGCTTCAGGGTGATCGTCGACACCGTGCAGGAGTGCTATGCCGTGCTTGGCGTGGTCCACAGCACCTGGCCGGCGGTGCCGGGGCGGTTCAAGGACTACATCTCGACGCCGAAGCAGAACGACTACCGGTCGATCCACACCACCGTCATCGGCCCCGGCAAGCAGCGCGTGGAGCTGCAGATCCGGACTTCGGCAATGGATCGCGTCGCCGAATACGGCATTGCGGCGCACGCGCTCTACAAAGACGGCGTGCCCCTCAAGAGCAGGGCCAACGGCGCCAACGGCAAGGCCGCCGGCGCCAATGCCGAGATCCATGCCTATGAGTGGCTGCGGCGAACCATCGAGATGCTCGCCGAGGGCGATACCCCGGAGGAGTTCCTCGAGCATACCAAGCTCGAGTTGTTCCAGGACCAGGTGTTCTGCTTTACGCCCAAAGGGCGCCTCATCGCGCTGCCGCGCGGCGCGACGCCGATCGACTTCGCCTACGCGGTGCACACCGATATCGGCGACACTTGCGTCGGCGCCAAGATCAACGGCCGGACGATGCCGCTGATGACCGATCTCCACAACGGCGACGAGGTGGAGATCATCCGCTCCAAGGCCCAGGTCCCGCCGGCGGCGTGGGAATCGATGGTGGTGACCGGCAAGGCGCGTTCGGCGATCCGTCGTGCGACCCGCGCTTCAGTCCGCCGGCAGTATGCCGGCCTTGGCCGACGCATCCTCGAACGTTCCTTCGAACGGGCACGGAGACCATTCGACGATCAGGTGCTGCTGCCGGTGCTGCCGCGTCTGGCTCAGAACAATCTCGAGGATATGCTCGCCGCCGTGGGCCGCGGCGAGATTCCGTCGAGCAATGTGGTGAAGGCGGTCTATCCCGACCATGAGGAGGAGCGGCCGTCCCGGCGCGTGCAGCGAAACGAAGAAGGCTGGTTCGGACTCCGTCGCGCCGGCCTCAAGTTCCGGGTGCCCGGCTTCTCGCGCAAGGCGGCCGAGAAGGGTGCCTCGCGAACCGTTCCCATCCGCGGCGTGACGAGCGACATGCAGGTCCGCTTCGCCGATGGTGGGGCGCTTCCGGGCGAGCGGATCGTCGGAATCGCAAGTCCCGGCGAGGGGGTGACGATCTACCCGATCGGCGCCCAGGCGCTGAAGGCGTTCGACGACCAGCCCGAGCGCTGGCTCGACGTGCGCTGGGATCTGGATGAGGTGAAGTACGAGCGATTTCCGGCCCGGATCGAGGTGACTGCGATGAACGAGCCGGGTACCCTGGCCCAGGTCGCGCAGGTCATTGCCGACAACGGCGCGAACATTTCGAACCTCAAGATCACCAAGGCGGCTCCGGATTTCTCGGTCATGATCATCGATGTCGAAGTCTTCGATGTGAAGCACCTGACGCGGCTGGTCGCACAGTTGCGGGCAAAGCCGGTGGTGAGCACGGTGGCGCGATCCTATGGCTGAGGCGATGATGACCGAGGCCGAGGTGATCGACACCTTCCGCGAAGCCGACGCGATCCTCGAGGGACATTTCATTCTGACCTCCGGATTGCGGAGCCCCGTGTTCCTGCAGAAGGCGCGGGTGTTCATGTACCCCGACAAGACCGAGCGGTTGTGCCGCGCACTCGCGGCCAAGGTCCGCGCGGCAAATCTCGGTCCGATCGACTTCGTCGTGGCGCCGGCGGTCGGAGGAATCGTTCCGGGATACGAGACCGCGCGCCAGCTCGGCGTCCGTTCAATGTGGGTCGAGCGGGAGGAGGGGGTCTTCCGCCTCCGCCGGTTCGAGATGCCTGAAGGCGCGCGGGTGCTGATCGTCGAGGACATCGTCACCACCGGCCTTTCTATCCGCGAGGCCGTCGACGCGCTCCGCGGCCTGGGAGCCGAGGTTGTCGCCGCAGCCTGCCTGGTCGACCGTTCGGCTGGCGAGGCGGACGTGGGCGTGCCGCTGGTGGCGCTGGCCAACTACAAGGTGCCTGCCTATCCGCCGGACCAACTGCCGCCGGAACTCGAAGCCATCCCCGCCATCAAGCCCGGCAGCCGCGGGCTGGCCTGATGATCATCGGTACCGGCAACGACCTCATCGACATCCGGCGGATAGAGAAGGCGCTCGCGCGGCATGGCGAGCGGTTCGTGCAGCGGGTCTTCACCGACGTCGAGATCCGCAAGTCGGAACGTCGCCGGATGCGCGCGGCGTCCTATGCCAAGCGGTTCGCGGCCAAGGAAGCCTGTGCCAAGGCGCTGGGCACCGGGCTGAGCGCGGGGGTTTTCTGGCGCGACATGGGAGTCGTCAATCTACCCTCCGGCAAGCCGACCATGGCGTTGACCGGCGGCGCGGCAAGACGCCTGGAGGCATTGACGCCGCCGGGCCACGGTATCGTCATCCACCTCACAATCACCGACGAATTCCCGATGGCCCAAGCCTATGTGATCATTGAAGCCGTGGTGGAGGCGATGCCGTAAATCGGCCTGTTTTAGCCGGCACGGCGTTGCCATTGACCCCCTAATGCCGGTATGACCGGTCGCGGCTTCTCCGGGGGCCGCGCGGCCCTATTCCCGATGAGACAGAGACGATGAGCGTGGCCACCAGCGAGAAGACGCGCCAGAAGAAGGGCAGCGGTTTCGGCGAGACCGTCAAGATCGTCATCCAGGCGCTCCTGCTCGCCCTGATCGTCAGGACGTTCCTGTTCCAGCCGTTCAACATCCCGTCGGGGTCGATGAAGTCGACGCTTCTTGTCGGCGACTATCTGTTTGTCTCGAAATACGCGTACGGCTACAGCCGCTACTCGCTGCCCTTTGGACCGGACCTGTTCTCGGGCCGGATCTGGGCCTCCGAGCCTGAGCGTGGCGACGTGGTGGTGTTCAAACTCCCCCGCGACAATTCGACGGACTACATCAAGCGGGTGATCGGGCTTCCGGGCGACCAGATTCAGGTGACCCACGGGGTGCTCTACATCAACGGCAAGGCGGTGGAGCGCGAGAAGGTAGACCAGTGGGTGGACGATGACGGCGTCCGCTACGACCGTTACCGCGAGACGCTGCCCAACGGCGTCACGTATCTCACTCTCGACCGCGAGCCGGACGGTCCCGAGGACAACACCCAGGTCTACGAGGTCCCCGAGGACCACTTCTTCATGATGGGCGACAACCGTGACAACTCGACCGACAGCCGCGTTCTCTCGGCGGTGGGCTACGTGCCGTTCGAGAATCTCGTGGGTCGCGCCGAGGTCATCTTCTTCTCGGTCGGGGACGACAGCCCGGCCTGGCAGTTCTGGCGGTGGCCCTGGACGGTCCGCTGGGACCGGATGTTCACGACGGTCGAATGAGGAGGCGCGGCGCTGCCGCGATCGACGCGCTAGAGGTGCGTCTCGGGCATCGTTTCGCCGACCGGAAGCTGCTCGACACTGCTCTGACCCACCCCAGCGCCGCCCGGCAGGGGCAGGCGCACTATCAGCGGCTCGAGTTCCTCGGTGACCGGGTGCTGGGTCTGACCATTGCAGACCTGTTGTTCCGGACCTTTCCAAGGGCCACCGAAGGCGAGATGTCCCGCCAGCTCGCCGCGCTGGTGCGCAAGGAAACCTGTGCCAAAGTGGCCGAGCGGGTTGGCCTTGGCGACTTTGTGAGGATCGCCGGGGCCCAGAGTCTTCCGGATGGTGGCCGTACCACCAACATCCTGGGCGACTTGTGCGAGGCCCTGATCGCGGCGCTCTATCTCGACGGCGGCATGGACGTCGCCCGTGCTTTCGTGGAGGCGGAGTGGCGAGGTCTCCTCGACCGGGGCGAGGGCGTGCGCCGGGACCCCAAGACCGCGCTGCAGGAGTGGGCACACACCCAAGGGTACGGTGTACCGCGCTACGAGATCGTCGACCGCTGGGGACCTGCCCACGAGACGGTCTTCCAGGTCTCGGCCTTGGTCGAGGGGCTGGAGTCGGGAACAGGCACGGGACGAAGCAGGCGGGACGCGGAGAAGGAAGCGGCAACGGCGATCCTCGTCCGCGAACGGGTTTGGAGGGGAATATCGGATGACGGATGAAACGATCCGCTGCGGTTTCGTGGCCGTCATCGGCGCGACCAACGCCGGCAAGTCGACCCTGGTCAACCGGCTGGTCGGGACCAAGGTGTCGATCGTCAGCCGCAAGGTGCAGACGACGCGGTCGTTGGTGCGCGGCATCGCCATGGTCGGCGCGTCGCAGGTGATCTTCGTCGACACGCCGGGCATCTTTGCGCCGAAACGTCGGCTCGATCGCGCCATGGTCGAGACCGCCTGGAGCGGGGCGCGCGACGCCGACCTCGTGGCGCTCGTCATCGATTCGGCACGCGGCATCGACGACGAGACGCGGAGGCTCCTCGACAAGCTCTCCGGCGTAGGGCACCCGAAGGTCCTCGTGCTCAACAAGATCGACATCGTCAAGCGTGACTCGCTGCTCGCGCTGGCTGACGAGGCCAACAAGGCGGTTCCTTTCGAACGCACCTTCATGGTGTCGGCCGCCGACGGCGATGGCGCGGACGACTTCCTCGCCTACCTTGCGACCCAGGTGCCGTCCGGGCCGTGGCTCTACCCGGCGGAGGAGGTCAGCGACGTTCCGCTCCGACAACTGGCCGCCGAGATCACGCGGGAGAAGCTCTTCGAGCGGCTCCATCAGGAACTGCCCTACGAGACGACCATCGAGACCGAACAGTGGACCGAGCAGAAGGACGGCTCGGTGCGGATCGAACAAACCATCTTCGTCGCGCGCGACAGCCAGAAGAAGATCGTGATCGGCAAGGGCGGACAGGCGATCAAGGCGATCTCGATGGCAGCACGAGCCGAGATCGCGGAGATCGCCGAGCGTCCGGTGCATCTCTTCTTGTTCGTCAAGGTCCGGGAGAACTGGGCCGACGACCCGGAGCGGTACCGGGCGATGGGAATCGAGTACCCGCGCGAGTGACGACCGCGAAGCCCCGCGAATCTGCGCTACACTCAGGCAATGGACTGGAGCGACGAAGGCCTCATCATCGGTACGCGCCGTCACGGCGAGGCGAGCGTGATCGTCGAATTGATGACCGAGCGGCACGGGCGTCACCTCGGCCTCGTCCGGGGCGGCCGATCGCGGGCGCAGCGGCCGGTCCTGCTCGCCGGCAACTCCGTTCAGGCGACCTGGCGGGCGCGACTCGACGAGCATCTCGGTACCTACGCCCTCGAGCCGTCCACCTTCCGGGCGGCCCGGCTGATGGAAACGCCGGCGGGGCTCCATGGGCTGCAGGCGCTTTCGGCGCTGGTGAGGCTGCTGCCTGAGCGCGATCCCCATCCGCAGGTCTATGTAGCGCTGACGACGCTGGTCGACCTCTTCGACGATCCGGTGCTGGCGGCCGGACTGCTGGTCCGGTTTGAGCTTCGGATCCTCGACGAACTCGGCTTTGGTCTCGACCTCGAGCGCTGTGCCGCTACCGGGACGAACGACGATCTGGCCTACGTCTCGCCGAAGAGCGGCCGGGCGGTGAGCCGCTCGGCAGGCGATCCCTATCGCGACCGGATGCTGCGGCTGCCCGGCTTCCTCGCTGATGCGCCGGGCGGCCGTCCGGACGTGGCCGATCTCATCGATGCGTTCCGGCTCACCGGGTTCTTCCTGTCGCGACACGTCTACCAGCCGCGCGGGCTGCCCGAGCCGGCGGCCCGCGAGCGTTTCGTCGCGTTGTTCTCCCCGGAACGCCGAACGGAGACTTCAGACGCGGTCGAGACGGGCGCTTAGCCAGGTCTGCCGGGAACCGTCCCGGCGGGGACCGCGTCGCGCAGGCTGGCCAGCTCGCCTTCGAGACGGGCGAGGTTCTCGAACAGCCGGCCGCTGGTGAGGCGAAGGAAATAGAAGCCGAACTCCGGGTTCTGGAAGAAGAGCTGGCGGAGGTCCTGATAGTGGATGGACAGGACGTCGCCGGCCCGGACACATTCCAGCGTCAGCGTGCGATGATTGTCGGGCGAGAGAAAACCAAGTTCGCCGACCATCTGGCCGACCGGCACGTCCACGCCGATCTCGGCAAGTCGGAAGAGACCCGAGAGCGGAATGAAGAGTTCGTCGGCGATCTCGCCACGGCGAAAGATCACCTCGCCCGCCTTGTGCGGCCGCCGCGCCATGAACGGTCTCAGCCATTCGGTCCTCATGTCGCCGTGAGCGGCGTTTCGCACGCTCCTGGTGAGACGGATCATCTCGCGCAGGCGGTAGCTGTTGAGGGGGAGGAGCAGGGTGTGGAGGACCAGGATCGGATAGACCGACCCGAGCGCCCCATAGGCGATGAAGAAGGCGTTGCTGGAAATCGCCAGGATCCTCAGAGGGATCATGGTTCGCATCGAGTAGGCGGCAATATTGAACGCCGTCGCCAGGTACCCGAGAATCTCGGGAATGCCCATGTCGTCCCCCGAATCTTGCCCCAAGTCGCGCCGCGGGGACGGCACGCCGTCTATGACGAGAACCTGACAGTTTGACGACACCGGGAGATGCAGGCGGGTCAAGCCGCCGGTCGGCGGTCGGGCGCCGTATGGCCACCCTCGCTTCGGGAGGCCAGCCAACGGGCGATGACGGGCACGGCCAGTCTGTTGTCGTAGAGGGAATGCCTGAGGAAGCGCCTTTTGCCGGCGTGGTGGGGCAGGGTCACGACTTCACAGTGCGCGCGGGTGTCCGGAACCGAGTGGGCCGGGATTTCCGCACGGAACGAACCGATCGCCAGCTCCCGCCCGAAGACGCCCTTGGCGAGCGATATGAGCAGCAGGAGGAGGAGAACGGCCGGGGGATAGTAGAAGGTGAAGGCACTCAGCAATTCCAGGAGCGCCGCAATGCCCCGGTCGAAGGGGAGCCAGCCCGCCAAGCCCCACAGCGTTCGGGAGAAGAAGTCCGCCACGCTGTCGAGCCCGAGGCCGCGGAACCATCCCGCGAGCAGGATCCAGGCACTCGTCAACGACAGGATCGCGAAGGGAAACCAGAAGAGGATGTATGCGCCCCAGCTCGACGCGAGGAAGGCACCGAAGCGGCTCAGCTTCGCGATCAGCGCACCTGCGGTGAGCGCCAATAGGGCTTCGTCATCGACACCGCGAATGACCAGCAGGGGGTACATGCTCGTCGTCTCGGGCGCGTATGCCGATTGGATCGAGAGACCGAGGACGCGATCGCGACCTTCCGTGCCCGCCACCCAGGGGCGGGCGATCAAGCTCAGGAGGAGCAACGCAAGCAAGGGCGCGACGATCGCGGTGATCAGGACCGTCCAGAGCGACAGGCCATCGGCGGGATCGAACAGGAGGTACTGGCCAAGGCTGTTAGTCAGCGATCCAAGGCTGAACGAGAGCATGATCGCGAAGCGGCTCATGAGCGATCCATAGAGGCGGGGATCGACCACCAGAATCTGAAGAAAGGGCGTTGCCAGCGTGATCAGTCTTGGTCGGTCGCGTTCGCCGTCCAAGGTCGCCTTGTGAAGGGCCCGCAGCGCGACGTTGCCGCCGTGGCTGTGAGCGATGATGACCTGCTCCGCGCCCGGAAACCTCTCTCGGGCCGCCGCCATCGCTATGCGCAAACTGTCCGCCGCAGCGTCCCGCGACCGCACGCTGTTTGCGCCTGACCAGAGGAATGGCTCGATCGCAGCCCTCCGGCCGGCTTCCCCAAGCGCGTGCTGGAGCGACCGGGTGAAGGTGGAGTCGGTTTCGAACCAACGCGGGGCGGCGCGGGGGTTGCGCCGAAATCGATCGGGAAAGAAACCTCGTCCCCAGGTGCCGTGGATCAGATGAACAAGGATGTCCGGATCGGCCTGTTCGCTCATTGGATTGGCGGGTCCTCATTGCCGTGATCCCGATCAGGAACCGGGCGGCCAGCAAGCTTCGGCAATCCTGATTGTGGGGAAGGCTGATTGCAATCGCGTGGGCCGGCCGCAAATCCTGGACTGTTGTGGTGGCCGGCCTTCGCCGCTAATCCCGTTCCATGGGAAAAGATGTGATTCCGCCGTCCGGCGGCGCGATCGAGCCGGTCAACCTTCGCGAGGCCCTCGAGCAGCGCTACCTCGCCTACGCGCTGTCGACGATCACGAACCGGGCCTTGCCCGACGTCCGCGACGGCCTGAAGCCGGTCCATCGCCGCATCCTTCACGGCATGCGCCTGCTCGGCCTCAATCCCAACCAGGCGTTCAAGAAGTCGGCCAAGATCGTCGGCGACGTGATGGGCAACTTCCACCCGCATGGCGACCAGGCGATCTACGATGCCCTGGCCCGCCTCGCCCAAGACTTCGCCGTCCGCTACCCGCTGATCGACGGGCAGGGGAACTTCGGCAATGTCGACGGCGATAACCCCGCCGCCATGCGCTACACCGAAGCACGGCTCACCGAGGTGGCGCGGCTCCTGCTCGACGGCATCGACGAGGACGCCGTCGACTTCCGGCCGACCTATGACGGCAGCGACCAGGAGCCGGTGGTGCTCCCCGGCGCCTTCCCCAACCTGCTCGCCAACGGCTCCTCGGGGATCGCGGTCGGGATGGCGACGAACATTCCGCCGCACAATGCGGCGGAGCTCTGCAGCGCCGCGCTTCACCTGATCAAGACGCCGAACGCACGGACCGAGACCCTCGTCGGACTCGTGCCGGGGCCGGACCTGCCGACCGGCGGCGTCATCGTCGAACCGCGCGAGACCATCATTGCGGCCTACGAGACAGGGCGCGGCAGCTTCCGGGTGCGGGCGCGGTGGTCGGTGGAGGACCAGGGACGCGGCACCTATGTCGTGGTGGTCACCGAGATTCCGTACCAAGTCCAGAAATCCAAGCTGATCGCCACGATTGCCGAACTGGTCGACGCCAAGAAGCTGGCACTGGTGTCCGAGGTCCGCGACGAATCGGCCGAGGACATCCGCATCGTCATCGAGCCGCGGTCGCGAACCGTCGATGCCGCGGTGATGATGGAATCCCTCTTCCGGGCGAGCGATCTCGAGACCCGCATTCCTCTCAACCTCAACGTCCTGTCGCAGGGACGGGTGCCGCGGGTGATGAGCCTTGCGGAGGTTCTGAAGGAATGGCTGGCGCACCGGCGCGAGGTTCTGGTGCGACGCTCGAACTTCCGACTCGAGAAGATCCGCCACCGGCTGGAGGTGCTCGAAGGCTACCTCGTCGCCTACCTCAACCTCGACGAAGTGATCCGCATCATTCGCAGCGAGGACGAGCCGAAGCCGGTGCTGATGAAGCGCTTCAAGCTTTCGGACATTCAGGCCGAAGCCATCCTCAACATGCGCCTCCGAGCGCTCAGGAAACTCGAAGAGCTCGAGATTCGCGGCGAGCACGCCGACCTCACCAAGGAAGGCAAGGGGCTGGAGGCGCTGCTCAAGTCCGAGGACAGGCAGTGGGACGCGATCGCCGAGGAGATCCGCGCGATCCGCAAGACGTTCGGTCCGGACACCCCGCTCGGCAAGCGGCGCACAAGCTTTGCCGATGCGCCGGCGGCCGAGATCAGCGAAGCGGTGCTCGAGGCGAGCGTGGAGCGCGAGCCGATCACCGTGGTGGTCTCGGAGAAGGGCTGGATCCGGGCACTGAAGGGCCATGTCGCCGATACCTCGGGGCTTGCATTCAAGGGCGACGATGCGCTCAAGCTGGCCTTCCCGGCGCAGACCACGGACAAGATCCTTGTCGCTTCGACCGGCGGACGGTTCTACACGCTTCAGGGCGACAAGTTGCCGGGCGGACGCGGTCACGGCGAACCGCTGCGGCTGCTGATCGACATGGACGCGGCGGAGGACGTGGTGACCGCGTTCGTCCACGATCCGGCGCGGAAGCTGCTGGTGGCCGCCACCGATGGCCGCGGATTCGTCGTGGCCGAGGCCGAGACGCTCGCCAACACCCGAAAGGGCAAGCAGGTGATGTCGGTCGATGCGCCGGAGGAGATGCGGCTCTGCGTCGCCGCCCACGGCGACATGGTGGCAACGCTCGGCGAGAACCGGAAGCTGCTGGTCTTCCCGCTCGATCAGGTCCCGGTGATGGCGCGCGGCAAGGGCGTACGCCTCCAGCGCTACAAGGACGGCGGCATCGCCGACGCCCGGGTCTTCGTCAAGGCCGACGGGCTGACCTGGATGGACTCGTCCGGACGGAGCTTCGTGCGGAGCATGGCCGAGATCAAGGACTGGCTCGGCGACCGCGCCCAGGCGGGGCGGCTGCCACCCACCGGCTTCCCACGCTCCAACCGGTTCGGCACGCCGGCGATCTGACACGTCGTCCTCCGTTTCCTTCGGGGGCTCCCACTAGCCCTCATCAAGCTCGATCACGCTTTCCCCGTCCCGCGAGAGCCGGTGCCTCGTCCGGGAGAGGAGGGCAGGGCGGCTGTGAGGGCGTGTGCGTCTTTCGAGGGATTGAGGCATGCGTCCTCGTTCCCTTACCGCGTAAAGGCCGGTGTCATGGGCGGTCGAAACACGGTGACGGATTTCGCGAAACGTGATCAGCCGGGCCAGCCCTCCCCTTGTGGGAGGGCCAAAATCGCGGCCCGCGATTTTGGGGAGGGGCGGGACGGCCCATGGCCGAGAGGATCACCCCTCCCCGAAACGCCTCCGGCGTTTCGACCCTCCCACACGGGGAGGGTTGGGCGGGACATCCGCAGAGGGTGGGTCCTGTCGAGTTGCGGGCATGCGTCCGCCTTACCGCGCCGCGATGGCGGCCGGGGTGTGGGTCAGTCCGGAACCCCGGGCCTTCGCCCAAGGGGGTGGCGGGCGCCGGGACGGCACCGCTCGTTTGCATTTTTTCAAGGCGCCGTGTCCGGCGCCCGCCGCAGCGACTTTCGGCACCCGACATCCGCGCTCCGGGCGGGGACGGCGCACCTCTCTGGCGGTCTTTCACGCCGGCACGCCTCGCCCTTAAGGCCATCCCGTGGCAACGGCTCCTATTGGCCGTGGGCGGATCATCGGGGCCTCCCGGGACGTTCGGAC
>JAGRKZ010000008.1:58720-86210 GCA_020442065.1 Bauldia sp. | reverse complement strand
AGCGGCACCAGCGCCAGCATCGGCGTGGTGACGAGAAGCAGGATGTAGGGCGTCACCACCTTCTCGACGAACGGGAACTGCGTGATGACCGCGGCAAGGATGAAGCCGATCGACCCCCCGATGGCAAAGCCGACGAGCAGTTCCTTCAGGGTAATCAGGAGATGCGGCCAGATGTTCGGGAATTCCGTCACCAGCGCCGTGGCGATCTGGCTCGGCGTCGGCAGGACGTATTGCGGCACTTCGAACCAGTTGAGCAGGAACTCGGCGCCGCCGATGATGATAACGGCGACCAGAATGATGACGAACGTCTCAAGTCCGGTCCGCCCGGCTCCGCTCGTGAGCGAAGAGGACAGCCCGCCGGCCATGCTGACCGTCTCGCCCGACGACTTCTTGCCGAAAGTGGGAACCGAGTTGGCGGTATCGCTCAACGATCCTCTCCCTGATGTTCGATCCTAGCCGATCATCGAGTGATCGGCGCGCGTGCCGCCGCGCTGGCTGTCGATCTTCATCTTGATGTCCATGACGCGCGCGATGAACTCCGGCTCGGTCTGGATCTCGATCGGCCGCGGCCGTGGCAGGTCGACGTCGACGATCGCGGCAATGCGCCCGGGCCGCGCCGACATCACGATGATCCGATCCGCAAGGAAGATTGCCTCGGGGATCGAATGCGTGACGAAGGCGATCGTCTTGCCCGTCTCCATCCAGATTTCCTGGATCAACAGGTTCATCTCGTCCCGGGTGAAGGCGTCGAGCGCACCGAAGGGCTCATCCATCAGGAGGACGGAGGGATCCGCGGCTAGGCTCCTGACGATCGAGGCGCGTTGCTGCATGCCGCCCGAAAGCTCGCGCGGGTACTTGTCATTGAAACCGGCGAGGCCAACGCGGTCGAGCAGCCCGTTGATGCGCTGGCGATCCGGGGCCTTGCGCTTGAGCTCGAAGGGCAGCTGGATGTTGCGCTCGACCGTTCGCCAGGGCAGCAGGTTGGCGTCCTGGAAGATCATCGCGATATGCGGATTCGGCTTCACGATCCGCTCGCCGTCGAGGCTGATCGCGCCGTCCGTCAGCTTGATCAGGCCGGCCATCGACCACAGCAGGGTCGTCTTGCCGCAGCCCGATGGTCCGATGATGCAGAGGAACTCGCCGTCGCGAACGTCCAGAGACACATTGTCGAGCGCGTGCAGGGGGCCCGACTTGGTGTTGTAGTAGAGCGTGGCCTTGTCGACCACCATGCGGGCCGGCAGCTGCTTATTCCGGGGCGACGGCTCCGTGACGCTCATATCCCGCGCAAACCCCCTGTCCCGACATCATCTTATCGGCCTAGTCGGCCGTGCTTATGTTTGAAATGATGTTACAGAACGTCGGGCACTTCAATATCTATCTGCACCGTTCGCAACCAATTTCACGGCCCAAAGTTGCCGCTTCGTCCCTGAGCGGCGCACTTTCCACCTCACACCCCCCGATGCGAGACGCTTGCAGCAACGGCCGTTTGGTGTAATTTTATTTCAGTGTCTCTCGCAAAAGAAAGAACCGGGCGAGGCGCCCGGGATCGGAGCGCATGATGCGGCGCCATACGTCCGCACACCGCGGGGATGCGAGCGGGTCTGCGACGACGATCGACCTGGTCTCACGCATTGAGCGCGTCGAACGCGATCTCAGTCCGGCGGAACGCCGGGTCGCGGAGGTCGTCCGCCAGGACTTTCGCGCCGCCACCCGGCTGACGATCGGGGAGCTGGCGTCGCGGGCCAACGTGAGTCAGCCGACCGTGACACGGTTCTGTCGTTCGGTGGGAGCCCGATCCTACAGCGAGTTCAAGATCCAGCTCGCAACCACCATGACCGTGGCCGCCGCCTATCTGAATTCCGACCGTGTCTTCAACGACGATGTCGGCCAATTGGCTCAACAGGTCATGCTCCACGCGGCCAATGCCGTTCGGGCCGGGCTCGACCAGCTCGATACCCGCACGATCTCCGCTGCCATCGACCGCCTGGCGACATGCCGGCGCATCGACATCTACGGCCAGGGCGGCGGCTCCGCCGCCGTGGTCGAGGACGCCAAGCTGAGGCTGTTCCGCCTCGGCATCCCGGTCGCGGCCTTCGTCGACGGCCATCAGCAACGCATGTCGGCGGCGACCCTTCAGCCCGGCGACACGGTCCTTGCCATCTCCAACAGCGGCCGCTCCAAGCCGGTGATCGACGCGGTCGAGATCGCCCGATCCTTCGGGGCAGCGACGATCGCCATCACGCGTCCGGGCACGCCGCTGGCGGCCAGGGCGGAAATCGTCGTCGCCGTCTCGATCCCCGAGGTCGACGACGTTCTCAGGCCGACGCCGTCGCGGTATGCCCACATGGCCATCGTCGATACGATCGCCACCGGCGTGGCAACCCGTCTCGGCAGCCGCGGCCGGGATGCGCTCCGCCGCGTCCGCTATGCCATCACCCGGATCGGCGTCGCGATCCCGACGCCGTCGATGGACCCCACCCCACTCATGAACCGCAGCGAAAACGGCGATTGAAGCGATGAGCGACACCGACACCCGCTATGACCACGTCTTCCGCAACGCTCTCGTCTTCGACGGGACCGGCGCCCCCCCCTTCACGGCCGATGTCGCCGTCAACGGCGAGCGGATCGCGGCAGTGGAGCCGCCCGGAACCATCGCCGCCGCCGCGGGACGATCCGAAAAGGACATCGCCGGACGCGCCCTCTCGCCCGGATTCATCGACGCCCACACCCATGACGACCGCATCGTCCTCGATGCCCCGGACATGCTGCCGAAGATCTCGCAAGGCGTGACCACCGTCGTCGCCGGCAACTGCGGGATAAGCCTTGCGCCGGTCACCTTCGACGCCTACCCGCCGGCGCCGCTCAACCTGCTCGGCGGGCCGGAGGCCTACCAGTTCCCCCGCTTCGCCGACTATGCCAGGGCGATTGCCGACATTGTTCCGGCGGTGAACGTCGCCGCCCTGATCGGCCATTCATCGCTCCGCCTTGCGACGATGCCCGACGTCAAGGTCCCGGCGACACCCGGACAGATCGAGGCGATGCTCGACCTTGCCGACGAGGCGATGGAATCCGGCGCCGCCGGATTTTCGACCGGCCTGTTCTACCCGACCAATGCGGCGGCCGGCATCGACGAGGTTGCTCCCATCGCCGCGCGCTTTGCCGGGCACGGAGGCGTCTACGCGACCCACATGCGCGACGAGATGGACAAGGTGATCGATTCGATCGACGAGGCGCTCGTCACTGCCGGTCGCGCCAGGGCCCAGCTCATCATCTCGCATCATAAGTGCGCGCATCCGCGCAACTGGGGGCGGACCAGGGAAACCCTGCCGAAGATCGAGGCTGCCTCGAAACGCCAGCCGGTGGCGATCGACTGCTATCCCTACATCGCCGGCTCGACGAACCTCAGGATGGATCTTGTCACCAACGACTACCGGATCATGATCGCATGGTCGACGCCGCATCCGGAGATGGGCGGCCGCGATCTCGCCGATATCGCCGCCGAGTGGGGTGTCGACATCCATGAGGCGGCGCGGCGGCTTGATCCTGCCGGCGCGATCTACTTCCAGATGGACGAAGACGACGTCCGCCGGGTGATGAGCTTCCCGCTCGCCATGATCGGCTCCGACGGCCTGCCGCACGATGCGCATCCGCACCCCCGGCTCTACGGCACTTTCCCGCGCGTCATCGGCCACTACGCCCGCGACGAGGGCCTGTTCCCGCTTGAGACCGCGATCCGCAAGATGACCGGCCTGACGGCGGAGACCTTCCGCCTCCGCGACCGCGGCCGGATCGCACCGGGCTTTTTCGCCGACCTCGCGGTCTTCGATCCCGCGACCATCATTGACCGCGCCACCTACGACGACCCGCGCGTTGTGTCCGCCGGCATCGACGAGGTCTATGTCAACGGCACGCTGAGCTACGTCGCGGGCCGTGGCGTGGTCGGACGCGCCGGCCGCCTGGTCGGCGGCAAGAACGGCCCGCCGCCGACGGCGTCATGAAGATGGCGTCATGAATAGGTGCGCGGTCTGACTGCCCGTCCGGTCGCGGCGGATTCGTAGGCCGCCTCGGCGAGAGCGAACGTCTTGAGGTTGTCGACGGCGCTGATGTCGGCGGCCTTGCCGGCCTTGTAGGCTTCGAGCAGGTGCCGGCAGGTGGACAGCACCGACTCCTGCGCAACATGCCACGGCTCCGACGTCCAGTGGAGAAGCGCCGAACCGATGTCGGTCTCGCGGATATCGTCACCGATATTGACCCGCATCTTGAGGCCCGGGGTGATCACGATCGCGCCCTTCGGCCCCTCGATCTCCATGAGCGTCTCGGGGAACGTATCCGGCTGCTTGCGGCTCTCATAGGAGAAGTCGACCACCGACACCGCGCCGTTGACATGGCGGAGGAGCACGGTCGCCGTGTCTTCGGCACGGTTCTTGGGATTGAGGCTCTGGGTCTCGGCGTAGACATGCTCGACCTCGCCCATCATCACCCGCGCGATGTCGAGCGTGTGGACCCCGAGGTCGAGGATGATCAGCCGCTCTTCGTTGTGAAAATACGGCTGGTTCTTGTAGATGTCGTAGCCGGTGCGGAAGGAGATCCGACCCCAGGTCGGCGTCCCGATGTTGGCGGCCGCAACCGCTTCGGCGGCCTTGAGAAGCGGCGTCTGGAAGCGGAAGTTCTCGTGGACGGCGAGGTAGACGCCCGCCTTGTCCGCAGCTTTCGTCATGGCGACCGCATCGTCCCAGTTGGGCGCAAACGGCTTCTGGACGATCGTCGCGATGCCGCGACCGACGGTCTTCTCGACCAGCAACCGGTGGGTGTCCATCCGGGTGATGATGTCGATGAGGTCGATCTGCTCCTTCTCCAGCATCGCGTCGAAATCGACGTACCAGTTCGGCACCCCGAACTCCTCGGCGGCAGCCTTGGCCTTGGCGGCGTCGATATCGCAGACCGCGACCAGCCGCACGCTGCCCTCAGCCTCGAGATCCTTCCACGAAAACAGGTGGTTCCGCGCGAAGAAGCCGCAGCCGACGATGGCCACGCGAACCGGATCAGCCATTCTGTACCCCTCCCAACGATGCTCTGATGTCGACGCCTCGGCGCCCGGCTACATCGCCCGGGCGAAGCCGCGGACGGCGCTCTGCTTTTGAATCTCGTAGATCGAACCCTGCGTGGGCGGCTGCGGCTGGGGAATGCGCACCGGCACATCACGAACCCGCGGTTCGATCGTGCTCTGCCCGCACAGCATCCGCGCATCGAATTCGGCGAGCGATGAAAACATGCCCATCGAGCCCTGGATCGGGTACGCATCCGCCGCCGCGATCTCGTAGAACAGAACGGCGCGGTCGCGCTCCGAACGGTTGAGGTCGGAGCCGTGGACGATGCGGACATGGTGGATCGAGATCGAGCCCGCCGGCGCCATTGCGCGGACGGCATTCTTCGGGTCGAGGCCGGCGGCGGCCAACGACATGGTGCCAGCAAAGTAGCCGCCGGAATGATGATCGTAGGCCGGCCCCTTGTGACTGCCCGGGAACACCATCAGCGGGCCGTTCTCGGGGCCGACATCATCAAGAAACACGCCGACCGCGAGAATGTCGTCGTTGGTGTAGGGGTAGAAGGCCCAGTCCTGATGCCAGTCGACCGGGGCGCCGTAGCGGGCCGACTTCATGTTGAGCTTGGAGTTCTGCAGACGAAGGTTTGGTCCGATCAGGTCCCGCACTGGCGCCAGGATCGCATCGCTCCGCATGAGGTCATCGAAGACCTTGGCCTGCTTGTGGGGGAGTTTCACCCGACGGATGCGGGGGTCGTCGGGGGTGTGGCTGTCCTCCAGGTCGATCTCGTCGGTGTGGGCGGTGAGAGTCCGCGCCGACTGCCGAAGACGCTCAAGCTCGGCGTGACACGCGGCGATCACATCCGGTGCAATCCGGCCTTCGAGAACCAGGTAGCCATCGCGCCGATAGGCCTCCAGCTGTTCGGGCGTAAGGCACTCGAGTGCCGACGTGATCTCGTTCACGGTATCCTCCCGCTTCCCCCGAACCGATTTCTTCACTGATGGCATAGGCGAGCCGGTGATGGAAAGGGAATAGGACACTGCGACGCCCCGGACCACTTTGACGACGTCAGCCGACGACGATGTCGTTCCGGGCCGGTCCCGGCTTCATGACGGAGCCGGCCGTCTGTCCCCCGTACCTACCCCGCCCGGCCGAGTGCCCCGCGCTCGACGGGCGTGACATCGAACGACTTTGGCCGGCCCAACCGAAGCAGGTCGATCGTCACGGTTCGCCCGATCCGGTCGGCATCAAGCAGCCGGATGAGATCGTCGACACCGGTCACCGGCCGGCCGTCGAGCGCCACAACCAGATCCTGTCGCAAGAGACCGCCCGTCGAGGCCGGACCACCCAGGGTGACACTGCCGAGCAACGCCCCGGTCCTCTGGGTCAGTCCGGCGGAAAAGGCATGACGGCGGGGGATAGGCGCCGTCTCGGCACTGACGCCGATGAAGGCGCGGCGCACGCGCCCATGCCGGATCAATTCGGAGACGACGAAGCTCGCCGTATTGGATGCCACGGCAAAGCAAATGCCCTGGGCGTGGGGGATAATCGCGGTGTTGACGCCGATCACCTCGCCCAGCGAGGACACCAGCGGTCCTCCGGAATTGCCGGGGTTGAGCGCCGCATCGGTCTGGATCACATCCTCGATCGTTCGCCCGGTGGTCGCGCGGATGGAGCGGCCCAGCGCCGACACCACGCCGGCCGTGACGGTCGACTCGAACCCCAGCGGATTTCCGATCGCGACCACGAGCTGGCCGCGCCGCATCGCCTTCGAATCGCCGAGGCGCGCCGTGGGAAGATCGCGCGCCGCGTTGGCCCGGATCAGCGCGACGTCCGTGTCACCGTCGACACCGATGAGATGAGCGTCGGTCGTTCGCCCCTCCGCATCGGCGAGCCTGATATCGGCGGCACCGGCTACAACATGCGCATTTGTGATAATCAGGCCATCCGGCGACAGCACGAAGCCCGAGCCGGTGCCGGCCCCCCGCGCGTGCCTGCGCCGGGTATCGACCCGAACGACGGCCGGACCGACCGTGTCGGCGATCCAGGCGACGGCCCGGGAATAGGCGTCGAGCAACCCGTCGTCGCCCGGCTCGGCGGCTGGGTCGCGTGGCACCTCATCATCCGTCTCGCGCGGGCTGGGCTCAAGGATAAAACGCGCGTCGGTATCGAACATGGGGACCTGCCTTTCGGACCGCCCATGTAGGTGGCGGAGCCGGTTCGCAAAAGGGCGCCGCGAAACGTTCGCCCTCCACGCCGCCCAATCACACCGGGCTCAGCCCGGCTGGCGGCTCACGGCACCGCGCGCGGATTCCATGTGGAAATCCGGGCGATCCCGGTGGGTAGGGCTTGCTCCCCGGACGGCCCTCCCGACATGATTTGGCAACCATTCGTCCTGTAGCCGTGGGGTGCGCGCCGCCATGAATTCGCCATCGATTCACGGCTCAGTCGCCGCGTCGTTGCAGCGTTCGGACGGGGGCAGCACTTTGCCGTTGGACCACCGGGGATTCGGAGGGTCGGGACGCCAGCGATTGGCATCTCTGCTGGTGATGCTCGGGTGTCTCGGAAGCGCGTTCGCGACCAGCGCAAACGCCGAGGACGTCCCGACGCCACGCACCTCGCCGCTCAATGCGCCCGCGGACGGTGGCCAGCCCGCCCCGCCACCCACCGCCTTCGCCGAAGAGAATTTCGAGCCGGTTCAGCCGGAGGAAGCTTTTAAGGCCGCGACCGGCGTGGACCTGCGCAGCCTGGCCCAGACCTCGGGCGCGACCGCACAGGATGCCCCGATCAATCTCGCGCCTCTGGCCGAGCCGATAGACCCCTTCGCCGAGACCGGGATGACCGGCGGCGCCCCCATCGACCTGACCGCGCCCGATGGCGGACTGGATGACCCCGCCCGGCAGACGGATGGCGGACTTCTCGGCTCCTACACGCTCGAGGCGCGCATGACCGCCGATGCGACCCCGCTCGAAACGGGCGTGGTGTGGCGCGTCTATGCCGATGATGGCGAGGACGGCAAGATGCGTCTGGTCGGCGAGGCCGACGGCGGCCCCGTGACCCTGCGATTGAAGCCCGGCGAGTACTACGTCCACGCGGCCTTCGGGCGGGCCGGCCTGACCCGAAAGGTGACGATCTCGGAGATTCCACGCGGCGAGACCGTGGTGCTCAATGCCGGCGGCATGCGCCTTACCGCTCTCGCCGGCAAGGACCGTGTCCTCCCGCCCGACGAGGTCCATTTCGACATCTTCGCTCCCGACGATGGCGGCTCCGACGGGCGCATTGCCGTGCTTGAGGATGCGCCGGCCAACACCGTGATCGGACTGAGCGCCGGCATCTACCACGTGGTCTCCCGCTATGGCGACGCCAATGCCATCGTCCGGGCCGACATCAAGGTCGAGCCGGGCAAGCTGACGGAGGCGACCGTCTATCAGAAAGCCGCGCGGGTGACGCTCAAGCTCGTCGAGAACCGTGGCGGAGAAGCCCTCGCCAACACCGCCTGGTCAGTGGTCACGCCCGCCGGCGAAAGCGTCGTCGAGAGCGTCGGCGCCTTTCCATCCGTCGTCCTGTCGGCCGGCGACTACACGGCGATCGCCACGCACGAGGGCCGAAACTTCGAGCAGAGCTTCACGGTCGAGGCGGGCCTCAACCGCGACGTCGAAGTCATCGTCCAGTAGCGCGGCCGCGCCGGGAGCGATCGGCCCCCGGACGGAGTCCCACCCGTGCCGCGCGCGTACTGCCGGCGCCGCCCTGGCTCAAGTTGCGGCCTTTGCGCCTGCTCTGCGCAGATCGGGTGGCATGGCCTCGTCGGCGAGGGCCTTCATCGCCGTCTCTAGGGACATCGACGCCTGGTCCTTCTCGCCCAGGCGGCGGATGTTGACGCTCCGCTCCTCAGCCTCGCGCTTGCCGCAAACGAGGATCACCGGCACCTTTGCCAGAGAGTGCTCGCGGATCTTGTAGTTGATCTTCTCGTTGCGGGTGTCGAGGGCCGTGCGCAGTCCGGCGACCTCAAGCCCCGCTTGAACCGAGCGGGCAAAGTCGTCCGCGTCGGAGGTGATCGTCGCCACCACCACCTGGACGGGCGCGAGCCACAGCGGCAGGTGCCCGGCATAGTGCTCGAGCACCACGCCGAGGAAGCGCTCCAGCGAGCCGACGATGGCGCGGTGGATCATCACCGGCGTCTTTTTCTCGCCATCGGTATCGACGTAGAAGGCACCAAAGCGTCCGGGCAGGTTGAGATCGACCTGGGTCGTCCCGCACTGCCAGTCGCGGCCGATCGCGTCCCGCAGCACGTATTCGAACTTGGGACCGTAGAAGGCGCCCTCGCCCGGATTGATGCCGGTCCTGATCTTGCCGCCCGATTGTTCGGCGATCTCCCTCAGCACGTCGCCCATGATCGCTTCGGCCCGGTCCCAGGCCTCGTCGGAGCCGACCCGCTTCTCCGGACGGGTCGACAGCTTCACAACGAATTCCTCGAAACCGAAGTCGCGATAGGTCGACAGGATCAGCTCGTTGATGCGGTGGCACTCCGCCGCCATCTGGTCCTCGGTGCAGAAGACATGCGCGTCGTCCTGGGTGAAGGCGCGCACCCGCATCAACCCATGCAGCGCGCCCGACGGCTCATAGCGGTGGACGATGCCGAACTCGGCCATGCGGAGCGGCAGGTCGCGATATGACTTGAGCCCGTGCTTGAAGATCTGGATGTGGCCGGGGCAGTTCATCGGCTTGATCGCAAAGACCCGGTCGTCGTCGGTCTCCTCGCCCGCCGAGCGGGCCATGAACATGTTCTCGCGGAACCAGTTCCAGTGGCCGGAGGTCTCCCAAAGCGACTTGTCGAGGAGCTGCGGCGCATTGACCTCGTCATAGCTCCCGCGCAGCCGCCGGCGCATGTAGGCGACGATCTGCTGAAACATCGTCCAGCCCTTGCCGTGCCAGAACACGGTGCCGGGCCCCTCCTCCTGGAAGTGGAAGAGATCCATCTCGCGGCCGAGCCGTCGGTGGTCGCGCTTCTCCGCCTCCTCGAGCATGTGAAGATAGGCGGCCAGCTCGTCGCCCTTGGCGAAGGCCGTGCCGTAGATGCGGGTCAACATCGGCTTGGTCGAGTCACCGCGCCAGTAGGCGCCCGCCACCTTGGTCAGCTTGAAGGCGTCACCGACCTGGCCGGTCGAGGCCATGTGCGGACCGCGACAGAGATCGAACCAGTCGCCCTGCCGGTAGATCTTGACGTCCTGATCCTCGGGGATCGCGTCGACCAGCTCGACCTTGAAGTTCTCGCCCTTGTCGCGGAACACCTCGCGCGCCCTATCGCGTGGCCAGACCTCCTTGGTGAAGGCGGCATTCCGCTTCACGATCTCGCGCATCTTCGCTTCGATCGCCGGCAGGTCCTCGGTGGTGAAGGGCTGGTTGCGGTGGAAATCGTAAAAGAAGCCGTTCTCGATCACGGGACCGATCGTCACTTGCGTGCCGGGATAGAGCTCCTGGACGGCTTCGGCCATCACGTGGGCGGCGTCGTGGCGAATGAGACCGAGCGCGCGCGGGTCGTCGCGCGTGACGATCTCGATCCTTGCGTCGCGATCGATGGTGTCGGAGAGATCGGCCAGCTCGCCGTCGAGTGCCATCGCCACGGCCTTCTTGGCCAGCGACTTGGAGATGCCCTCCGCGACCTCTCGGCCGGTGATTCCGGGGGCGAATTCGCGCGACGAATTGTCGGGGAAAGTCAGTCTGATCATGTTTTGTCTCCTGCTCACTCCCGCGTACGGGCGCGGGTAAGCGATGCTTCACGGCGACCGCCTTCTACCCGATCTGCATCGCCCGGGAAAGAGCGGCGGCAGCGACGCAGACGACAGGTTTCGTATCCGTCAGAGGTCCAACCGGGTCTTGGGGTCGATGTGGCGGCCGGTCCATCGGCCATAGCGCCATGGCGCATACCAGCGCGCCTGCACCGGCAGGGAGTCCGGGACCGGATCGAACCCCGAGGCGCCGAACGGCCCGCAGCGCTGGATGCGGGCAAGGCCGATCCAGAACCCCGCCCAAAGACCAAACCGCTCGATCGCCTCCTCGGTATACGCAGAGCACGTCGGCAAGTACCGGCACTGGCGGCCGATCAGCGGCGACAGAGTCACGCGATAGAGCCGGATGAGGGCCACGCCGATCAAGCGGGGGACACTACGGACGGACGAGAGGAAGTTCATCTGCCTGCGCTCCGCGCCTCCCGCCTCGCCAGCTCACGCGCCCGTCACACAGTTATGATGCCCGGTCGGCAATCCCAACGCATACCATGCTCGCACCTTCGAACATCGGGAGCGTCCACAGTGCCTGCATCGCTTGTAACCCGGCTAGCTTCTCTCGCCGTCGCCCTCGTCGCAACCGGATCGGCCTGGGCGTTCGATCCGAGCTCGACCTCTGCGGTCAATCTCGAACCCGGCGGGATCGGGTTGAAGGGCTACGATCCCGTCGCCTACTTTGCCGCGGGGGCCCCGACGCCCGGATCGCCTGAGATCACCGCAACCTACGGCGACGTGACCTATCGATTTGCCGATGAAGCCAACCGGACAGCGTTTGCGGCCTCCCCGCAGCGATACCTCCCGGCGTATGGCGGCTTCTGCGCGCTCGCGATGTCGTTCGGGAAGAAAGTCGACATCGATCCGATGGCCTGGAAGATCGTCGACGATGTGCTCTACGTTCAGGCCAACCCGCACGCTGCCGAGGTCTGGGAGCGCGACATCCCCGCCAACATCGACAAGGCGGACGGCTTCTGGCCGGACGTCATGGATCGGGCGCCCGGCGATCTCTAGTCGTCCGCGCCGCGCGTCTCCTGCGACTTGAGCTTCTGGTCGGTGGGCGTAACGATTCGGTCCGGGCCGGATAACGGCGCTCCCGGATCAAGGGGATCGTCCTTCGGATCGAGCGGCCCCTTGTCGAAGGGGTCGGTCAGCGGACCACCCGTCTGGGGTCCCCCCAGCGTCGGCAGCGACCGGCCTCCGCAGGGATTGAGGCGGCCCGAGGTCGAACAGCCCGAACTTCGTGGATAGAGACCACGGTTTTCGGGGAAGAGCGAATTGCGCGCCTGAGCCCCTGAGTCCACGGACGAAAGGGCCGTTACCGA
This sequence comes from Bauldia sp., assembly GCA_020442065.1. Lineage (GTDB taxonomy): Bacteria > Pseudomonadota > Alphaproteobacteria > Rhizobiales > Kaistiaceae > Bauldia. The sequence goes on along the minus strand of JAGRKZ010000008.1, from coordinate 74,066 downwards.
CGCAAGCATGGCGGCCGCCGAAGTGAGGTTGCGCCAGCTCACGCGGTCTCGGCCGGCGCCGCCTGCCGCTTGGCATCGATCTGGTCGAGGGCGTCGACGACGGCATCGAAGGTCAGCATCGTGGAAGCATGTCGTGCCTTGTACTCGCGCACCGGCTCAAGAAACTGCAAATCGGCGAAACGCCCCGCGGGGGGCGGGCCTCCGTCCTTCAGCATCTTGCGCATGGTCTCCCGTACGGCACGAAGCTCGCTGGCGCTGGCCCCAACAATGTGGCTCGCCATGATCGAGGAAGATGCCTGACCGAGCGCGCAGGCCTTCACGACATGGGCGAAGTCGGTGACCACATCGCCGTCGGTCTTGAGATCCACCGTAACGGTCGAGCCGCACAGCCGGGAATGGGCCGTCGCGCTCGCGTCCGGCGCGTCGAGCCGCCCGATCCGCGGGATCGAACCGGCAAACTCCAGAATCCGGCGGTTGTAGATGTCGTCGAGCATTCGAAAGATATAGCGTCAGGGTGCCGGGTTCGCCATGGGCAAACGCCTCCGCGCGTCATGATGCAGCCGAGCCATGCGGCCCATGTACTTCGCAACGCCTCGCCGGATGGCTATATAGGCTCCCGCCAGTCCCATTCCAGGAATGCCGTGCATGGATGCCCTGATCAACAAGCCCGCCGAAACGCTGCGCGAGTCGGACGAAATCCCACCCCGCCCAAGTCGGGAGGAGGCGGAACGTGCCGTGCGGACGCTCATCGCCTGGGCCGGGGACAACCCTGAGCGGGCCGGGCTTCTGGACACGCCGAAGCGGGTTCTGCGCGTGTTCGAGGACTTCTATTCGGGATACCATGCCTCGGCGGAAGAGGCCCTCGCTCGGACCTTCGAGGATCTCGGCGATTACGACGATATCGTCCTCGTCCGCGACGTCCCCTTCGTGTCGCACTGCGAGCACCATATGGTGCCGATCGTCGGTATGGCGCACGTCGCATACTATCCCGGCGAGAAGGTGGTGGGACTCTCCAAGCTTGCCCGCGTCGTCGACATTTATGCCCGCCGGTTGCAGACGCAGGAACGGCTGACCAGTCAGGTGGTCGCCGCGATCGACGAGGCCCTCAAGCCACGCGGCATCGCCGTAATGATCGAGGCCGAGCACCAGTGCATGACGCTTCGCGGCCCGCAAAAGCACGGCGCCTCGACGATTACCACCCAGTTCACGGGCGTTTTCCGCGATGACCTTGCCGAGCAGCAGCGGTTCCTAACTCTCGTCAGTCGACCTCAGCGATAGCGTCCGGCGTCTGCAGCCGCCCCGGCACCGCGAAGAGGAAGCCGATGAGCACTCCTTCCCGCTTTGCCCCACGGGGCGACCATGACGCCATCGAAAACGGGACCGACTTCGCGCCGAAGTTCGATGCCGACGGGCTGATCGTCGCCATTGCCTCCGCAGCGACCACGGGGGAGGTGCTGATGGTGGCCTATATGAACGAGGAGGCGCTGGCGCGGACCATCGAGACTGGTTCCGCATGGTTCTTCAGCCGTTCGCGTGGCCGGTTGTGGCGCAAGGGTGAGGAGAGCGGCAACACCCTCACCGTGGTCGAAATCCGTGTCGACTGCGACCAGGACGCCATCCTGCTCAAGGTCGAGATGGCGGGCGATGCCGTCGCCTGTCATCGCGGCTATCGCTCCTGCTTCTACCGCACGGTGCCGGTGGGAAGCGCGGCGACCCGCGACCTCCACCTGGGCTTCGACACGGTCATGCGCAAGGTCGGCCCTCGATAGGCCCCGGCGCCCCGCCTGGCGATCCGCGTCAGGCCGTCGCGATATAGCTCCGAAGCTCGTCGGCCTCGTGCTCGACCTGCTCGATCCGCGCCTTGACGACATCGCCGATCGAGATGATTCCGACCAACTCACCGTCCTCGACGACCGGAAGGTGCCGGAAGCGCCGGCGAGTCATCCGCGACATCGCATGGTTGATGGTATCGGCCTCGCCGCAGGTAATGACCTCCCGCGTCATGATCGTCGCCACGGGGTCGCTCAACACCGCCGGTCCTCTCAGACCGATGGCCTTGACGATGTCGCGTTCCGACACGATTCCGGCGAGGCGGCCGCGTTCGGTGACGAGCAGCGCACCGATCTTTCGTGCCGCCAGTTCGGCGGCCACCTCCGATATGGTCCGATCCGGTGTCGTCGTGGCGACGTCCCGGCCCTTGTCCGCCAGAATGTGGGCAACGATCATCGGAGTACCTCCCTGATCCTCAGGGCAGCCGACCCTAATCGATCCGCGGCCGATCCGGTCGCCCGCCGCAACAACCCCGCGCCCCATGCCTGATCAGCGAGGATGAAGCCGTGACCACGGGTTGACAAGCTGCAGTGCAGCAAAGACGGCGATCAGGCGCCCGGTCTCCGCACCGGGTCGAAGAGCGGAAAGAACAGAAGTCCAGCAACAAATCCGCCGATATGCGCCTCCCAGGCGATGGCGCCTGAGGCCACACCGCCACCGAAAATCCCGAACAACAGATTCGTGCCGAACCACACGGCTAGGAAGGTCAGCACCCGCCGATCTTGCAGGGCCATGGCAAGGGGCGGCGCAGGACGGCGATACGCGGCGGGGCTCGCGCCTTGAAACGCGAGGTAAGGTCCCGGTCCCAGCAACGCGAAGCGCGCGGCGGCCGCCATGTGGGCAGATATCGCCGCCGAGGCGCCGACCAAGGGTACCATGTCGGAGGGCGAGACGGCGAGGTGCAGGGCCGCCCCCGCAATGGCGCCCACCGCGGAGAATGCGAGGAAGCGAGCCGCGCCGAAGCGCCATGCGACCGCACCGCCAAACGCAGCCAGCCAGAGCGTGTTGAAGATCAGATGGGCCCAGTCGGCGTGGAGGAAGGCATAGGTCACGAAGGTCCAGGCCCGCGCCCCCTCGCCTCCCGGAAGGCCAAGGCTCCCGTCCATGACCCGGAGCGGGATGAACGCAAAGGCGAGCAGCATCTCCACCGCTGCGTCCCGCCCCAGCACATACTCCCGAAGGACGTGGAGGCCGAAAAGGACGGCGATGATCGCCACCAGGACCGGCGGAAGATTGAAAACCCGCTGGCGGCCGGCGGCGGGGGCAAAGCGCGGATCAACGTTCATGGTGCCCGGAAGATAGCGGCATCGCCAATGTTATAAAGGGACGTAGGCAAAAAGACACCCTGTCGCGGGCTGTCCCGTAATGGGTCATGTCGACCGTAAACTCGTGTGTTAACGTTTATCCCGGGGGCGAGCATCGGGCGAAAAGACCTGAGCCGTTTCCAGGATGTCCACCGCCCCGCGCGGGACATCCCGATGACAGGGAACGGCGTAACCGATGCGACACGCGACTTCGCGCGAACTCTACGCGTATTGGGACCGTATTCGCGGCGCGGAGCTTGCACCGCGGCGAAGCGACGTCGAGCCTGGCGACATTCGCCGGGTGCTTCCCGACACTTTCATTCTCGAGGTGGTTGGGCGCGAGGACTACCTCGTCCGACTTGCGGGAACCCGGATGTGCTCGCTGTACGGGCGCGAAATCAAGGGAACCGGCTTCCTCGACCTGTGGACCCGAGAAGACCGCGAGACTATCGCCTCCGTCGGGACCAGCGTCAGCGAGGATGCCGCCGGTGTCGTGATCGACGTCGAACTGGCCTCCGCCCGCGGCCGCACCGTCACGTGTGAATTTCTGCTCCTGCCGCTCCGCCACGGCAAAGCGCCGGGCGACCGCATCCTTGGCAGTTGCGCCGCCCACCGCCGGCCCTACTGGTTCGGAGCTGATCCGATCGTCCGCCAGCGAATACTGGCCCTCAAGCTGATCTGGCCGGGCGAGTACTTCCGCGGGCTAGGCCGCGACGGCGGGCGCCTCGTCGCCCTGCCGCCCGCATTTTTTCGTGCGGGCGCCGGACGCCGCCACGGCCACCTCTACGTCGTCGACGGCGGCAAGAGTTAACCCATGTCCAGCGAACCCAACGCCGCCGAAGGCCATTCCTTACCCGCCGTTTCGGTATGGTTTATGAACCGTTTACGCCGCGATCGAATTTGTAAGTGCCACCTTAGACTGGAATAAAACCGCCTGTGTCAGAGTCGCTCTCGGAGTGGGGAGTGGAGTAATGAGTAATCTGGGGGCGTTAAAGGCAGTATTGGTTGCCACAATACTTGTGGCGACTTCAGCCATTGCATCGGCAGCCGGAAGCCCGAGACCGATGAACATGGCCGTCGGCGGCAAGACCAGCCAGCCGATCGGGCACCACGAATTTTGCGTGGCTCATCCGGCGGAGTGCTCGGTGCACAGCGAGACGCGCGTCCATGTTCGCCTGGACCGGGCGCGCTGGAAGGAACTCACCGACGTCAACCAGTCGGTCAACACCGGCATACGACCCGCGACCGACGAAGAGATGTACGGGCGTCCCGAAGTCTGGGGCTTCCCCACGACCAGCGGCGACTGCGAGGACTACGCGCTTCTCAAGCGCAAGCGCCTGCTCGACAAGGGCTGGCCGGCGGCCGCCCTCCTCATCACCGTCGTCCGTCAGACCAACGGCGACGGTCACGCGGTTTTGACCGTCACGACCGACCATGGCGATCTGGTACTCGACAACCTCGATTCCCAAGTGAGGCTCTGGAGCGCCACCTCCTACCGCTACCTGAAGCGTCAGTCCGAGTATGACAGCGGCGCGTGGGTGGCGATCGAGGACGGCCGCGGTCAGCAACCGCTGGTCGGCAGCCTGCGCTGAGACTTCGGAATAACCGATTGGGCCTGGTCGCGTCCCACCCCGTCCCAAGCAGATCAGGTCCATCGAGCCGGCCCCCGCCCCAGGGGCCGGCTCACTGATTCACGATGCCGTCAATGCAGCGCCGGCACCTTGAGGAAGCGGTTGCGATCACCCGACTCGAGCAGGATGTCGATCACCGCACCGTCGTGGAACACGGTCAGCGGCACCGAAACCCCCGCCGCCCCGAGGGCCCACAGCCGGCGATAGAACGCGGCGAGGGTCGACACCTCCGTGCCGCTGACGGCGAGGATCATATCGCCGGACGCGAGGCCGGCGCGTTCCGCCGGCCCGCCCTCGGCAAGCCCGGCAACAACGACTCTTTCCTCCATCTCGACCGCATATACGCCGAGCCACGGGCGGACGGCGCCGCTGCGATGTCCGGTGGTCTTGAGATCATCGAGCACGGGAGGCAGCAGATCGATCGGGATGATCATGTTCAGCTGATCGTCACCGTCCTGCTCCTTCGTCTGCTCGAGGCGAAGCGAGGCGATCCCGCACAGTTTGCCAGTCGGGCCGATCAACGCCGCCCCGCCCCAGACCGGGTGGGCGGGAGCGGTGAAGATGGCGTCTTCGAGCAGATACTCCCAATAGCCGGCGAACTCCTGTCGACCGACGACATAGGCGCCGACCGATCGCGCTCGGCCGCCAGCGCCACCCACCACCACCCTTGTGCCGAGGTCGAGTTCGTTGGCGCTGCCCAGCGACAACGGCTGAACATCGAGCCGGGCCAGCGCCTGGACCAGCCCGAAGCCCGAAACCTGATCGTAGCCGAGCGCGTGGCCGGGAACCGTCCGACCGTCGCTGAGACCCAGCCAGATGGTTTCCGCTTCGGTGATCAGGTAGCCGACCGTGAGCACCAGACCGCTCCGCTCGATCAGCACCCCGGCACCGCTACGCTCGGTCCCAAGCACGCCTGCGGTGAAGGCATCCTCGGGAACCGTGCTCCTGATCGAAACCACCGAGGACAATGCCGCATCGAGATCGAAGGCAAAGTCCTTCGGGTCTGGCTGAAACGCCGGCGTGACCTGCCAGTTGGCCTCGGGACCCATGTCCGCTGCTCCGCTTGTCTCGGGATGCGGGCCGTCCGGCCACCCGTGTTCCCATCCCTAGTGAAAGTCACGCCCAAGACGGGCCGCGAGCCGTCAGGTTCCGGGCAGAGATCTGAGACCCGAAGCGAACCGCCGCCAGTTGGCTACATAGTGTCGCGCGGCCTCGCGATTCCGTTCGATCTCCGCCGCGCTGAGCGGTCGGACCACCTTTCCCGGCGTGCCCAGGATGAGGGATCCCGGCGGAAAGTCCTTCCCTTCGGTGACGATGGCCCCGGCCCCAATCAGGCAATCGTCGCCGATCCGAGCCCCGTTCAACACGATGGCCCCCATGCCGATGAGCACGTTGTCGCCGATCGTACAGCCGTGGAGGATGGCGCGATGGCCGACCGTGCAACCTTTCCCCACCGTCAGCGGGAAGCCACGGTCGGTATGAAAGACGCAGTGCTCCTGGATGTTGCTGTCCGCGCCGATGACGATGGGCTCCTGGTCGCCGCGGAGCACGGCTCCGAACCAGATCCCCACCCCGGGCGACAGCCGGACATCACCGATCACGGCCGCGTCAGGCGCTGTCCAGTATTCACTGTCGGAAGGGAGCGTCGGCGCGACGTCGTCGAGCGCGTAGTGCGTCATCGGCCTCTCGGTCGTGAAGAAGATTGCCTCAGACGAGAGTGTCCCTCAACCGTTCCGCCACCGCAAGGATGGCGATCCCGAGGATACAGCTCCAGACGATCGCGAGCAGGACGCCCGCGGTGGCCCAGGTCGGCGGGACCGTACCGGCCCGCGCGCTCGCAAACGCCTGTCGGACGATGATCACCGGGCCGAGCACGGCGCCGACCACGATGGCCGACAGGAGAGAAAAGAGGCTCGTCCCGCTGGTCCCGAATCGCACGGGCTCGGAGGTGATGACCCGATAGGCGCTGGCGGCAAGTCCGGCGACCACAAAGCCAACCGTAGCGGCGTAGATAAACAGAATCATGCCAGGCATCGCTTTCCACCCGGAGATCAAACGATCTTGCTGCCGAGGTGCTGCAGACGCCGCTTCCCGCCACACTCCGCAATTCACTTCGTCGCCGCGCCTGATGGCCTCCGGGCAAAGCGACTTGCCAACAGCTTGGTTACGATTTTCTTACGAAGCAAGTCCAATTTGCGCTTCATGGTAACTGACAGCCGCGACGAATCACGCTTCTGGCCGCGATTGCTCGCGGTTTTTCTGGCGTTGGTGGTCGCCCTGGGGCTTGCGGGCATTGCCTGGGCCGTGAACGACGCGATCAATCGCCACCACGACCGAATCGCGCTCAAGGGCCTGGACGGGAAGCCGTCTCCCATCGCGTTGACCGTGGGAACGCAGCGCCTGGTCATTCCCGCAAATCTCATCCGGTTCCCGACCGACCGACGCGGTGGCCTGGTAACCGCCGTTGACCTGCTTGTGTTGTGGCCGAGTCTGGACGGTTTCAGCGAGGAACGATCGCGGGACTTCCGGGACAGCGCGCCTGACGCTCCGCTCATCTATGTGACGATCACCGAAGCCGAGACGGACCTCGATTCGACGACTCGCCTCAACGGGCTCTACGAACGGTACTTCACCGGTGCTGCAATTCCCGGCCCCGAACATCTCGTCGGGCGCACCATGTCGCCCAATTCCGCCTATCGCGGCGAGATCGTGTACTACGAACCCCATAGCGCGACGCCTTATGTGGCGCGCTGCCTCGCCGGAGCGACCGAAGAAATTCCGGCGACCTGCCTGCGCGAAGTCAATATTGGGCACGGGCTGACCATGCTCTACCGGTTCAACCGGGCATGGCTGGCTGACTGGCGGACGATGGATGATCGCTTGCGGCGGGTCGTCGGGCAGTTCCTCCGCCCCACCTGACCGGCATCACTCGAGGTCGATGTCGAGGATCGCCATCGTGAAATTGTAGGAGAGGTCCCCGTCTTCATCGTCGCGGAAGATGATGCCCACGAACTCGTCTCCGATGTACACCTCCGCCGAATCCGACTTCTGCATGCGCGGCTTCACGATGATCGATGGCAAGTCGAAGCGCTTGCGGAAGAACGCTTGGAGCTTCTCGATTTCCTGGCGGTTCACGGAGTTTCCTTTTTTTGTTGGGACGGCGTCACCGAGTGGCGCCGCACATTTTGACAGGCGCCGCCGAGCGCGCGCCCTCGCGAACGCGACGAGCGCCCTCAGCCCGAGTCCGCTTCCGACACCATCTGGTCCATGCTCCGGGCCGGCTCCTTGCAGCCGGCCTCGCCGATGACGCGCGCCGGGACGCCAGCCACGGTCGAGTGGGCAGGGACGGCCTTGAGCACAACCGAACCCGCTGCGACCTTCGAGCAGCAACCGACCTCGATATTCCCCAGGATCTTGGCGCCGGCGCCGATCAGCACGCCATGCCGGATCTTGGGGTGGCGATCGCCTTCCCCCTTTCCGGTGCCTCCGAGCGTAACATCCTGGAGAATCGAGACGTCATCCTCGATGACCGCCGTCTCGCCGACCACCAGTCCCGTGGCGTGGTCGAGGAAGATTCCCTTGCCGATCTTCACCGCCGGGTTGATGTCCGTCTGAAACACCTCGGAGGCCCTGCTCTGCAGGTAGTAGGCGAAATCGTGCCGACCCTGGCGCCACAGCCAGTGCGCAAGGCGATGCGTCTGCAGTGCATGAAACCCTTTGAAGTAGAGAATCGGCTCGATGTAGCGGTGGCACGCCGGATCGCGGTCGTACACCGCGGCGAGGTCGACACGGATCGAATCGCGAAGGCTTCCGTCGTCACCGAGCGCGTCCGTGAACGTGCAGCGGATGAGTTCGCCCGACACGACGTGATTTTCGAGACGTTGCGCGATCCGATGAACGACGGCATCCTCAAGGCGCTCGTGGCTGAGCACGGTCGCATAGACGAAACTCGCCATTGCCGGCTCAGTCTGAACGATCTGCGCAGCCTCGGCCTGCACGGCCGACCAGATCGGGTCGACGCTGGCGAGGGCATCAGCGTGAGATGACTTGCGGGACATGAACCTTCTCTCCTGCCGCGACCGGCGGGCCGGGACGCTAGCACACGCGACACCGGGAACCCAAGCATTCGCCCGACAGCGGGCATACGCGGCCCATGCATTGAATTAGGGGCTTGAATCTCATTCGCAAGTTTCGCCTCCAGGCGATTCTCGCGATTCACTTGTTCACGGAGGCAGCCTTTCCAGAAATTCGAGCACCGCGGCCTTGTAGTGCTTGTCGCCCGTGGCCAGCATGTGGTCACGATTGGGAATGACGAACACCTCGGCCCCGGGGATGAGCGCGGCGAGTCCTTCTGCAGAACCCGCCACGCCGTCCTTGTCGCCGATCGCGATCAGCGTGGGGACGTGGATCGTGGCCAGCTGCTCGGGGGTGAACGTCTGCCGTGCCTTGCGCAGGCAGGCGGCGAGCGCCAGCATGTCACTGCCGGTCTGTTCGGCGAACTTGCGGTAGGCAAGTCCCGGCCCCGGCCTCACCGCTTCGAGGCTCGGGGCCTCAAGGGCGGCGACAATCTCGTCCTCGCCGCCCATTCCCGCGACCATGGCGTAGCCCATGCCGCCGAGCACGATCGACCGCATCCGGCCCTGGTGCGCCAGCGCCAGCGCCACCGTGATCCGCGCGCCCATCGAATAGCCCATCACGTCGGCCCGCGGAATCCCAAGGTGATCGAGAAGCCGAATGGCGTCGGCGGCCATTAGCGCCAGCGAATAGGACGCCGGGTCGCGCAGCTTCGCGCTCTTGCCGTGTCCCCGGACGTCCATGGCGATGATCCGCCGGCCCGCTCGCTTCAGCGTGTCGATCCATCCCGTCGCCCCCCAGTTGACAACGTGATTAGATGCGAAGCCGTGGATGAGCAGAATTGGATCGCCTTCCCCGCTGGCGAGGAATGCGATATCGACCCCGTCTGAAGAGAAATGCTCGACCGCCATGCGGGAGGCACAGTAGCGACAGCGGCGGCGCTAAGAAACCCCGCCGAGGGCTGATTTCGGCACCGCCACCCGGTATCGTCCGGGCGACCAGCGGCACCAGGGACAAGAAGATGGCAGATCACGTCATTCCACACTTCCAGAACGATGCCGGGGTTGCGGCCATCGCCATAGGGGCCAAGGAGTTCATGTGCGTGGGGGCGACGCCCCCGTTCGACCACCCTCATGTCTTTCTCGACATGGGCGAGGACGGCGAGAAGATCTGCCCCTACTGTTCCACGCTGTACCGCTGGGACCCAAGGCTCGGCGCCGCTGAATCCGAACCGCCGGGCCACCTGTACCGCGAGCCGGCGACGGCCTGATCCTTTCGGCGGACATGGGCGAACGACCGACCATCGTCGTCGCCGGAGCCGGGATCGGCGGCTTGACCGCCGCCCTTTCCATCGCTCGCGCCGGGTTCCACGTGGTCATCGTCGAACGTTCGGCGGAGCTGCTTGAGATCGGCGCGGGCATCCAGATCTCCCCCAACGCGGCGGTCGTGCTGGCCGCCCTCGGCCTTGATGCCGCCCTCGCCGCAGTCTCGACGGAACCGAGAGAAGTCGCCATCCGCTCTGGGGTCAGCGGCGGTGCCCTCGCCGCCCTCCCGACTGCGGCTTTTGCAAGCCGCTACGGCACGCCCTATCGCGTCATCCACCGCGTCGATCTCCAGGCGGTGTTGCTGAATGCCGTCCGCGGCGACCCCGACATCAGGCTCGTCCTGGGGGCAACGGTCGACGACGCTCTTCTCCGCGGCGATCAGCTCTTCGTCCGAATCGTGAGCGACGAAGGCAACGAGGTCCTGGCGACGGCCGGCCTCATCGGGGCCGACGGCGTCTGGTCCACGCTACGTGGTCGAATCCCGGGCTCCGCGTCGGCGAGATTCACTGGCCGGACAGCCTGGCGTACCGTCATCCCGATCGACTCCGCGCCGTCATTCGTGCGCTCCGATCAGGTCGGCCTGTGGCTTGGACCGAACGCCCATCTTGTCCACTATCCGGTCGCGAGAGGGGCCGCGGTCAACGTCGTGGCCGTTGTGGAAGAGGCCTACGACAAGCAGGGTTGGGCGGCCCATGCGGACCGCCGTGGCTTGGTCGGGCACTTCCGGGAATGGTGCCCCGAGGTGAAGGCCCTGGTCGGCGCGTCGAGCCCTTGGCAGAAGTTCTCGCTCAACGCCGTCGACCCCCATGGCCGCTGGGTGGAAGGACGAACAGCGCTCCTGGGCGACGCCGCCCACGCGATGGTGCCATTTCTCGCCCAGGGTGCGGCGATGGCCATCGAAGACGCCGCCGTTCTCGGCCGCGAGCTCGCGGCGCGCCCGGACGACGTGCCAGCGGCATTGGCTGCTTACCAAAACGATCGCCGGCCTCGGGTCGTGAAGGTCTGGAAGTCAGCCTGGCGGACGGGGCAGCACTACCATCAGACGGGGGCCATGGCGGCAGCCCGTGATCTCGTCCTCAAGACCGTCGGCCCGCAGTTCCTCCTCTCCCGGAGCGACTGGATCTATCGCTGGAAGCCCTGAGCCGGGTCGACGAGCACGCGCCCGGCAAAGCCCAGCGTGGCGTCGCGCACCGCGCCGGTCTCAAGACCAAGGACGCAGTGTGGCCCATCGGAATCGCAGCCGTCGGTGCAGGGTGGCATGTGTGCGGCGGGACGCAGCAGGAGAAGGCGAGACGCGTCGGTCCACGGACGAAACCGCTCCGGAGCTCCGGTATGGGCGGGGGAGGATCCGAGAGGGTTCGGCGTGAGGACGATGGCCGGCACCCCTTGGGCGACGGCGAGATGCGCGGGACCGCTGTCCATGCCGATGAACAGCGCCGCCATCCCGAGAAGTGCAGCGTTTCCGCGGAGATCAAGGGCTTCGACGCTGGTCGCCGCGTGGATGCCGCGGCCAGCGAGATCCGCCGCGAAGGCGTGCGCGGAGGACGCCGCATCGGGGCTGGTAATGACCACGACGTCGAGGGCGAAGCGGTCGGCAAGCGCCGCGACGACTCCGGACAGGCGCCCGGACGGCCATTGCCGGCGACCGGCCGCGAAGGGCGCAACCGCCAGCAGCCGCCGGCCGTCCGTGAAGGCCGACCGGACGAACCGCGTGGCGGCAGAGATATCGCCCGCCGGAAGATCGACCCGAAGGTCCGGGGAAGGAGCGCCGCCGAGCGCCTCGATCATGCCGAGGGCGTGCTCGACTTCGTGAACGTTGCGGCGGTCGAGGATGGCGACCGAGAGGAACCGGTCGAAGCCGGCGTTGTCCCGCGCCCTGCGCGGCGTGCACTGCTCGGAAAAGCCGACGACGACGGGGGCGCCGCTGAGGCCGGCGATGCGCGTCGCACCGTTGAAGTCGGTATCCCAGCGCGGCACCAGCGCGAGGTCGAATCCGCCCTCCTCGCCGAAATCCCGGAGAAACGCCGCCAGCGTCTCGGCCGAGCCGGCGCCGAAGCGCACCGGCCCGGCCGACGCAGCGGGCACGGCGATCACCCGGTCGACGAGGCGCGAGGCAACCGCGAGGGAGAACACCCGTTCAAGGACGACGGCGGTGATCTCGGCCTGCGGCGCGAAGCGGCGGAGCGACGCCAGCAGCGGCGTGGTCAGCACCCAGTCGCCGATGAAGTCGAGCTTGACGACGAGGATCCTGCGGCATCGGCGGGGATCGACGCCGGCAACGTCGAAGCCGAGCCTGACCACGCGACCCTCGCGCTGCGGGGGGCGATCGGGAAGATCAAGGGTTTCGCCGAACGGCGGCGCAGGGTTGCCGAGTGACGACGGGGCATCGGGGGGCAGATTCGGCAAGACCCCTGCCCTAGCTGCCGTTGACGCCGAGCATCCAGTTCAGGACCAGGCGCCAGTCGGTCATGCGGATCGGCGTGCCGTGCGAGCCGGTGTTGAACAGCACGAATTTGACCGGGTAGCTCGGGTCGCGCTGCTTGAACTTCTTGAAGAACGCCTCCTGTCCGCGCCAGTTGAGGACGATGTCGCCGCTGCCGTGTCCGAGATAGACCGGGATGCGCCGCTTGTAGGCCGCGGTCTTGAAGAAGTCGTCGTCGTTGGTCGACCCCATCAGGATCAGGCCATCGATGTGCTGCGCGACTTCGTCATCCTCGGCCAGCCCCCAGCAGATCCGCCCGCCGAGCGAGCCGCAGGCGACGAAGATCGGCGCGCCAGGCGAATTTTTGGCGTATTCGAGGATCAGCACCTTGGCCTGGGCGACCCCGCGCGCGTTGAGGCTCGGGAACTCCCCGGACAGATAGACGCCGCCGTTCTGCGCCATCAGGTTCTTGATGCGGTTGAAATTGCCGCCGAACATGCCGTCAGCGACGCCCTGGCCGCGATTGCCGCCCCGGCCATGAACGTAGAGCACGACGATCTTGGCGCCGCCGTCGTACTTGCCGACCGCCATGTACTTGACGCTGACACGGCCGTCCTTGGCGACCATGTCACGCTGTACGGTATTGACGTCGAGCGAGACGTATTGCGGCTTGGTCTCCTTCTCGGGAACGATGTCGCGCTCATAGAGATCGCGGCTCTCGACATAGTCGACCTTGACGTAATCGCCGCCGTAGCCGCTCTCGAGCACGCCCGGGTACTTGAAGAGATCGTCCTTGAACGGCGCCAGCGTGGAGGCGCCCGCCGACGGGGCGGCCAGAGCCAGGACCGCGGCGGCGAGCCCGGCAAGCAGAAGGCGAAACGTCACAAGATCACTCCCAAAGTCTCTACGGCGCCCCCCGGCTGGCACTCTGCCGGTTTTTGGCGGGCGCGTCACCCCGTGGCGCGGATACCACGCCGTCAGCCGGTCCGTGCAGGTTCAGCTCCGGCTGATCGCGGCGGTCGCCACGCCCATCCCGACGAGGCAGCCGGCGCCGGTGCGGTTCAGCCACTTGAGAACGCCGGGGCGGCGGATGCGGAGGCGGAGCTGGTCGGCCGCAAGCGCGTAGGCGAGCGCGTTTACCGCCGCGAGGGACACGAATGTCACCTCCATGATCGCCAGTTGCGGCAGGAGCGGCGCATCCTTGGCGATGAACTGCGGAACGAAGGCGACGAAGAAGGCGATGCTCTTGGGGTTGAGCGCGGTAACGAGGAAGGCATGGCCGAAGATGCCTCGCGCCGGCGCCGCGGCGACATCCCCGGTATCCGGCAGCCGCGGCTGCGACCGCCACAGGCGCACGCCGAGATAGACCAGGTAGGCCGCCCCGACCCACTTCAGCGCCGTGAACAGGCCGGCCGAGGCGAGGAGCAGCGCGCCGAGCCCGGCGAGCGACAGCGTCATCGCGGTGAAATCGCCCAGCGCGACCCCCGCGGCGGTGGCGAGAGCAACCCGCCTGCCCTGCGTCAGGGCATAGCTGACGACGAGCAGGACCGTCGGACCCGGAATCATGAGGAGGATGATCGAGGCGGCAGTGAAGGCGAGCCAGGTGGCGAGGTCCATGAGACGTCCTCGGAATGCTGTTGCGAGCAGCAAGCCGCCGATTTGAGCGTGCCGTCAAGGCCGCGGGCGACCAAAATGCGGCATCCGTCGGGACGTCGGTTTGCCGAACGTGCCCGAGTGAACTCAGGCGCGGGAGGACGCGTTGCAGATCGACATCAGACCGGAACGGTCGAGGATGTCGATGCGGCTGTAGCCGACCCTGATCAGGTTGTCGTCCTGCAACCGCCTGAGGGCCCGCTGCAGCGTCGGCGCGGAGAGACCGACCAATTCGGCGAACTTGCCCTGCGAGATGTTGATGCCCGACTTGTCGGGCGCCTCGTCGTACATCAGCAGTCGCATCGCCACCCGCACCTCCGACGGCGTGGAGGCGAGATTTGCAATCAGGCGGAGCATCAGGCGGACGCTTTCATAGGTCAGCGCGTAGAACTCGGGATAGAGTTCCGGCGACGCCTCGACCAGATGGCGGAGCGCATGCTGAGGGAAATGGATCACGACCGTCAGCTCGGACGCGACAACCGACACAAGCCGCTCCTGGCCGGTGAACTGCGCGAGGTCGCCGACCCAGAAGCCGGGATCGGCGCGATGCACGGTCATCTCATGGCCGTCGGAGCGAGGAATGGCAATGTCGACGCCGCCACTGACCAGCCCGAAGATCCCGTTCGGTGCGTCGCCGACGAGATAGAGCGGTTCCCCCGGCGCGTAACGCCTTACTCGGGCGATTCGCCGCAGGGCCACCTTGAGGGCGTCCGGGCGCTGAGCAAACCACCCACTCTGCGAAACGATCGCAAGCGCGGCATCGAGATCAGGCACTGCAGAACCCATGGTTTCCCGTGTTCAGATGATAAAACTATCAACTGATATAATCTTCCGTGCCGTTCGCGCCTAGTATTCTTCATCGGCTGGCGCAACGCCACGCCTGACAAAGACCGAGAGGAAACAGAATGAGGCATCCATTCGCATCGCGATGGCGCCGCGGAGAATCCGCCGCACCGTCGCAGCACACAGCGTCACGCACTACACGTCGAACCGGCGCGCTCGCCACCCTCGCACTCGGCGTCATCGTCGGCACGGCCCTTGTGGCGGGACCGACATCCGCCCAGGAGAATCCGGCTAAGCCGAACATCCTCGTGATCTGGGGCGACG
>JAGRKZ010000008.1:0-58707 GCA_020442065.1 Bauldia sp. | reverse complement strand
CACAACAACCGCGGCATGATGGGTTACGCCACGCCCAACATCGACCGCATCGCTGACGAGGGCCTGTCCTTCACCGACTACTATGCGCAGCAGAGCTGCACCGCCGGACGCGCCGCCTTCATTGGCGGCAACGTCCCGGTCCGCACCGGGATGACCAAGGTCGGCCTGCCGGGCGCCACCGAAGGCTGGCAGAAGACCGACGTCACCATGGCGACGGTGCTGAAGAGCCTCGGCTACGCCACCGGCCAGTTCGGCAAGAACCACCAGGGCGACCGCGACGAGCACCTGCCGACCATGCACGGCTTCGACGAGTTCCTCGGCAACCTCTATCACCTCAACGCCGAGGAAGAGCCCGAGAACCGCGACTATCCCAGCGACATGGTGCTCGCCAACGGCAAGACCTTCCGCGAGCAGTTCGGTCCGCGCGGCGTGCTCCACACCTACGCCAATCCCGACGGCACCCAGCGGATCGAGGACACCGGGCCGCTGACCAAGAAGCGGATGGAAACGATCGACGACGAGACGATCGCCGCGGCCAAGAAGTTCATCACCGACAAGACCGAGGCCGGGATCCCCTGGTTCGTCTGGTGGAACGGTACCCGCATGCATTTCCGGACCCATGTCCGCGAGGAGCACAAGGGCCTCGCCGGCCCCCGCAGCGACGAGTATTCGGACGGCATGGTCGAGCACGACATGAACGTCGGCGAACTGCTCGCCCTCCTCGACGAGCTTGGCATCGCCGACAACACCGTGGTGATGTATTCGACCGACAACGGCCCGCACTACAACACCTGGCCGGATGCCGGCACCACGCCGTTCCGCAGCGAGAAGAACTCGAACTGGGAAGGCGCCTACCGCGTCCCTGCCTTCGTGCGCTGGCCCGGCCATTTCCCGGAAGACAAGACGCTGAACGGCATCGTCAGCCACGAGGATTGGCTGCCGACCTTTGCCGCCATCGCCGGCAATCCCGACATCAAGCAGCAGCTGCTTGACGGCGTCGAGCTCAATGGCCGCACCTACCGGAACTACATCGACGGCTACAACCAGCTGGACTATCTCGAGGGCAAGGGCGAGGACCCGCGCCACGAGTTCTGGTACGTGAACGACGACGGCCAGGTGGTCGCCGCCCGCTACGACGACTGGAAGGTGGTGTTCCTGGAGAACCGGGGCGAGGCCTTCGGTGTCTGGCGCGAGCCGTTCACCGAGTTGCGCGTCCCGCTGCTCTTCAACCTGCGGCGCGATCCGTTCGAGAAGGCGCAGCACAACGCCAACACCTACAACGACTGGTTCCTTGACCGTCCCTTCGTGATCGCGCCGATCCAAGCGCTGGCGGCGAAGTTCCTGCAGACGATGGTGGACTACCCGCCGAGCCAGACCCCGGGCTCCTTCAACCTCAGCAAGGTCGAGGAGCAGATCAAGAACGCGATGAGCGGTCACTAGCCCACGCTCGACGCACGCGGCCGGCGCGGGATGACCCCCCGCGCCGGCTTCTTCCTGCCGGGTGTGGCCCGGCCCTTCGCCGGACCGATGACCGAGGAGACATCGAAATGCGCCTCGCCAGCTTCGCCTTCCTCGCCTGCCTTGCCGCCACCCCTGCACTTGCTGACCCGCTTCCGTCGTGGAACGCGGGCGACACCAAGTCGGCGATCATCGAATTCGTCGAGGCTGTGACCACGCCGGGAAGCGAGACCTATGTCGACCCGGCCGAACGCATCGCCACCTTCGACAATGACGGCAACCTGTGGGCCGAGCAGCCCTTCTATTTCCAGCTCCAATACGCGCTCGACACGGTGAAGCAGATGGCGGCCGAGGACCCCTCGCTCGCCGAGAAGAGCCCGGCCCTGAAGGCCGCCGCCGAGGGCGACCTCGAAGGCGTGCTCGCCGGCGGCGAGAAAGGCCTCCTCGAGATCATCGCCACCTCACATGCCGGCATGACCACGGATCAGTTCAAGCAGTCGGTCGCGGACTGGCTCGCCGCCACCAAGCATCCCAAGACCGGCCAGCGCTACGACCAGATGATCTACCAGCCCATGCTGGAGCTGCTCGCCTATCTCCGCGAAAACGGCTTCAAGACCTACATCGTCTCCGGTGGCGGCATCGACTTCATCCGCGTCTTCTCGGATGACGCCTACGGCATCCCGCCGGAGCAGGTTGTCGGGTCGAGCATCAAGGCCGAATACAAGGTCATCGACGGCGAGGCGGTGACGGTGAAGCTTCCCGAGTTGTTCTTCTACGACGACAAGGAGGGCAAGCCCGTCGCCATCAATCATCACATCGGCCGCCGCCCGATTATCGCCAGCGGCAATTCCGATGGCGATCTGCAGATGCTCGAATATGCGACGATGGGTGGCGGGCCGGGGCTGGCGATCCTGCTCCACCATACAGACGCTGATCGCGAATGGGCCTATGACCGCGACTCAAAGATCGGCCATCTTGACAAGGCGCTCGACGAAGCCGCCGAGGAGGGCTGGGTCGTCGTCGACATGAAGCAAGACTGGCGCACCGTCTTCCCCTGGGAGCTGGAGTAGCGGCGCGAGCCGACGAGCGCTCGGCGCGGGTTCGGTCGATCAGACGCCCGCGCTGTAGTAGTAGCCCGACTGGAGGACGACGACGCGGCTTCCGACCGGAACGCGCCGGTAGAGATCGATGATGTCCTGATTGAGCAGCCGCACGCAGCCCGACGACACCTTGCGGCCGATGCTCCACGGTTCGTTGGTGCCGTGGAGGCGATAATAGGTGTCCCTGCCGTCCTGGTAGAGATAGAGGGCGCGGGCGCCGAGCGGGTTGTCAAGACCGCCAGGCAGGCCGTCGCGGTACGGGCCGTAGCGGTCGGGCTCACGGGCGATCATGTCGGGTGTCGGCGTCCAGCTCGGCCACTCGGCCTTCCGCGCGATGGTCGCCTCGCCCTGGAAGTTGAAGGCCTCCTCGCGGCCGACGCCGACGCCGTAACGGATCGCCCGCCCGCCCTCGGTGATCAGGTAGAGGTAGCGCGCGCCGGGATCGACGATGATCGTGCCGGGCGCCGCTGCTCCCGGATAGGCGATCTCCTGGCGAAGGAAACGCGGGTCGATGCGGGCGAGGTCAACCGCAGGCACGGGATACGGCTCGTCAGTGATCGCGGCGTACATCTGGTAGTAGATCGGATCGAGCCGCGGCCCCTGGACCATGCCGCCCGAGGTCGCGCAGCTGGCCGCCGCAAGCGGCGCCAGAGCCAGAAATCCGCGGCGAGTCAATCCGGTCATGCGTGCCCTCGAATCACCCTGCGGCACCAGCCTGAGCCCGCGACCGTTGCGCTCGGCTTAACAAACGCCGTGGCGACAACCCGGCGCGGAGGCCCTGGTTCCTGATTCTCGCGGCATTGTGATTCACCACTGCCCGGAAGCGCCGGACCAAAGCGCCATTGGCACACGAGCGGCTGCCGCTCAGCTCTTCGGGGTTCCCTTGACGAGCGCGCGGAGCGCGTCGATCTCGTGCTCCATCGCAAGCGCCTTCTCGGCGCGCTGGAGCGCAAGCTCCGAATGGCGCGCGGCGGCCGCCGAGGTTTTGCGATCATCCAGAGCGTCGAGCGCCCGCAGCACCTTTTGCAGCCTGATCTGGACTTCGATCATTCCAGCGCCGTCGCGCGCGATCGGGGCGAACAGATCGTCGAACATATCGTCAGGTTCGATCCCGCGCACGAAGACGGGCGGCGCCTCGTCCGGCGCGGGTTCAGCGCGACCCTGACCCTCGGCCCACAGCGTCATCAGCCGCTCGCCGCGGCCGAGCACGTCGATGGCAGTCCCCGGATCGTTCACGGCCGGCGAAAGCGCGCGCGAAGCGATCTCGGCGAGAACGCAAAGCCCGAACCGTGGGTCCTGGTCGAAGGAACGGCCGTCGCTCACGGCGAAGGCACCCTGGACGCGTTCCACAGTGTCGTCGTCGAGCGGCCCGGCGATCCGCACCAGTGGCCTCAGGCGATCGGCGAAGGTGCCGGGGGGAGCGGTGACGAAGATGTCGCGGATGCCCTCTTCGGCACACTCGGCGAGGGTAGCGACATCGATGTGCTGAACATAGCCGATGCGTTCGGCGAAAACCGGCATAGCGTCCTCTGGGATCTCTGCGGACTCCTCCAGCCGCCGTCCGCCGAGCGCCGGATGGAGAATACGCTCCTCGAGTGCGGTGCGGGTTGCCTGCTCGACCCGGTCGATGGTCTCGCCGACGCGGCCGAGACGCGACAGATAGTCGATCCAGCGCAGCATGGTCACGACGATCAGCAGGATGATGACGACCGTCGCCACAAACAGGATCAGGCGTCCCTGCTGGCCGTAGAGACCGGTGCTGAGCGCAACGATTCCGACGAGACTGAACAGGAACGAGCCGATGAAGGTGCCGAGCGCGTTCTGGGCCGTCGTGTCGTCCATCAGCAGTTTCGACGCCCGCGGGGTGACACTGCTGCTAACCGCGCCATAGGCCGAGACCATCGTTGCGAGCGAAAACGTCGACACCGCGAGCATGCTCGAGGCGAGGATCGTGAGGATGTCGTCGATCGAATCCGAGCCGATCCGCCCGGCGAGATTCTCCGGCACATAGCGCGCGAGGAAGACCCCGGCGAGTGCGACGATCACCGCCGCAATCGAGAATGCACTCACCCGCACCCACAGCCTGCGGGCCAGCTGTCGCACCAACCATTGCCAACGCGATGTCATTGCAGCGGCTTCTCTCGATCACCGGGTTCAAGGTTAGCGGAAACGAAGAGCATTCGCGTTGCAGCAGATGCCGGGTGCCGTAGCGACAGCGGGAAGACGGCTCAATCAGAGGCGAAACGCATGGGCCACGGCTTGGTTCGCCGCGACCGGGCCTGTCGAACGGGCAAGACCACCATGCCGATCGAGCTACCGGCATTCCCGACCGCCCCGGAGCAACGTTTCAGGCTCGGGAATCGGTGCGGGCTGGGCCAGAACGCGAGACCATTGAAGCCGAGCGCACGGGCCTGCCAGGCAAGCGCGGGCAGCTCGTCCGTCAGCAGGGCACCACGAACCCGTCGTCGGTGCCATCTCATCCCGGCCAGCGCCGGTGCGTGAGAAACTCCCCGTTGACGAGGTTCCGCAGCCGGCCGTCGCGCAGGTAGAGGACCGCAGTCTCGACCGCCAGCCGGCGCGCATCCGCGGCGCTCTCTGGGCTCGACCACGCCGAGTGCGGCGTGAGCAGGAGGCGCCCGTCGAGCGCCGAGCCGGCGAGGTTGGCGTAGGCCGCAACGATGGCGTCGTCCGGCCGCGGCGGCTCGACCGGCAGCACGTCGATGCCCGCCCCGGCGATCTCGCGCCGCTCGATCGCCCCGATCAGTGCCGGCACGTCGACGATAGCGCCGCGGGCGGTGTTGATGAGGAGCGCGTCGGGCTTCATCCGCGCGAGCTCCGCCTTGCCGATCATGCCGCGACTCTCCTCGGTGAGGGGACAATGCAGGCTGACCACGTCGCTGGTCGCCAGCAGCGCCTCGAGCGTCGCGACGCGCTCGACCCCGACAGCGATCTCGACGCCGGCCGGCGCGTAGGGATCGTAGGCGACCACCCGCATGCCAAAGGCCTTGGCGCGAAGCGCCGTGGCCGTCCCGATCCGCCCGAGGCCGACGATGCCGAGAACGGTGCCGCGCACCCTCCGGACCAAGGGCGTGCGGCCGGCATCGAACCGGGTGACGAAAGCGCCAACCGGATCGGCGGTGAGCTCGCCGTGATAGACGACGAGCGCGCGGCGGAGCGCCAGCATCAGCGCCATGGCATGATCGGCCACCTCGCTGGTGCCGTAGTCGGGCGTATTGCAGACGACGATGCCGGCGCGGCCGGTGACGGCGAGATCGATGTGGTCGAATCCGACCCCGGCGCGGACGACGATGCGGCAGCGCGGGATGCGCTCGACGAACGCCGCATCGATCGCCATCTCGTGCCAGACGACGATGCCGTCAGCCGCCGCCAGCGCCTCGTCCGGCAGCCGCCGGGCCTCGCGCTCGCGGAAGATGTCGAAATCGAAACCGGCCCCGGCGGTCTCGCGCTCGATGATCGCGTCGTCAGCATACTGGGCGTCGGGGGTGAGAAGATGCAGGCGATGGGACACGAGAGGACTCCGGATGAATTGAAGGTTCAGGCGTGGGAGGGGGCGGCGATCGAATCGCGAAGCACGACGCTGCTCGCCAGCATGATGTGACGCGGCGGCAGCGCGACCCCGTTGAGCCGGTCGAGCAGGAGCCGTCCGGCCTCGCGGCCGACCTCGACCATGTCCCGGTCGATGACCGTGATCGGCGGGCCGATCACCTCCGACAGCAGCAGATCGTCCGCCCCGACGAAGGACAGCTCGCGCGGGATGTCGCGACGCAGAAGGCGGACCGCCTTCATGGCGCCGTAGAAGATGTCGCTGCCAGCGGCGATGATCGCGGTCGGCGGATCCCTCCCGGTGAGGAGATCATGGGTCTCGGTCGCACCGTATTCGGCGCTCTGGCGCGCCGCCCGGATCAGCCAGTCGTCGACCGGCAGCCCGGCGGCGGCGAGCGCGCCTCGGAAGCCCCGGACCCGCTCCCGCCCTGGCCTGATCTTCTCGGATGCGGTGACGAGGCCGATGCGGCGGTGGCCGAGCGCGATCAGATGGCTGACGATGGTCTCCATGGCGATGACGTGATCGGAGAACACCACGTCGGCGCCGATATCGACGTCGCGGTCGAGCAGCACCACCGGCACCCGCATCCGCCGGAGCTCTTCGGTCGTCGCCGATGCTGTCTCGTCGGCGAGGGTGACGATGAGGCCATCCATCTGCCGCTGGCGGACCGCCTGCAGATACTCGACCTCCTGGACGGGCGAGCGGTTCGAGGAGAGGGCAAAGAGCGTGTAACCGGCGGGACCGAGCACGGACTGCGCGCCCACGGCGACCCTCGAGAACACCGGGTTGGAGATGTCCGGCATCAGAAAGCCGATGGTCTTGGTCTTGTTGGTGCGCATGGCCCGCGCAGCGGCATTCGGCTGGTAGCCCACCAGCGCCATCGCCGACAGCACGCGCGCTCGCGTCTGCTCCGCGACCCGGGCGCTGCCGCCGGCCACCCGCGACACGGTTCCGATCGAAACCCCGGCCGCCGCCGCGACGTCGCGGATGGTCGGCTGTCCACGCGCGGACGCCGGGGCATCCGGCGACATAACGTTTACACGGAGGTGGCTCTTCCGAGGAGTCGACTGGGACATCAGGAGAGACGATCAGCGAGCCGGATCATTGTTCAAACTGCCACTGCAACGACTGAAAATCAAGGAACCGACCGGCGATCTCACGAGTTCCCGGCTCTCCTTCCCCGATCGCCGGAGATGGTGTTGACGTTTACACCGTACCCGCGCTTCATAGACTCTTCGCTGGCGCCCTTGCGGCGGTTGCGGACCCCGCCCCGGGGAGCCTAGAAAGAGTGAAATCGGGCGGCGTCGCCGCTTCAGGACAAGCAGGGGAGAAGAGGAAACATGGACCCGTTTCAGCGCCGCAAGCTCGGCCGTTCCGATGTGATGGTGCCGCAGTTCGGATTTGGCGGCGCGCCGCTCGGTGACCTGTTCGTCGCCATGTCGGAGGCCGACTCCGAGGCGACGCTGTCGGCCGCATGGGACGCCGGTGTGCGCTACTACGATACCGCGCCGTGGTACGGCCGCGGCCAGAGCGAGCATCGTATGGGCCGCTTCCTCTATCGCCAGCCGCGCAAGGACTTCCTGATCTCGACCAAGGTTGGCCGGGTGCTGCAGGCGCCCGCCAATCCCGACACCTTCGACCGCGGCATGTGGGCCGGCGGGCTCTCCTTCGACGTCAAGTGGGACTACAGCTACGACGGCATCATGCGGTCCTACGAGGACAGCATCCAGCGCCTCGGCCTCAACCGCATCGACATCCTCATCATCCACGACCTCGACTGGTGGCACCACAAGACCGATGCGCTGGTCCACGCCTATCTTGCCCAGCTCGGCGCGAGCGGCTTCCGCGCGCTGCAGGAGCTGAAGGCGCACGGCCTGATCGGGGCGATCGGCGCGGGCGTCAACGAACTTCGCACGATCCCGGCCTTCCTCGACATGGTCGACCTCGACTTCTTCATGCTGGCGCTGCGCTACACCCTCGGCGAACAGGACACCCTCGACGAGGAGCTGCCGGCCTGCGCCGAGCGCGGCGTCGGCTTCATCGTCGCCGGCGTCTTTTCCTCCGGCATCTACGCCACCGGCCCGGTGCCCGGCGCCAAGTACAACTACGCCGACGCGACGCCCGAGCAGCTCGAGCGCGCCCGCAAGATCGAGGCTGTGTGCAAGCGCCACGGCGTGCCGCTCGCCTCGGCCGCGCTGCAATTCCCGTTGCATCATCCGCTGGCCGCCTCGGTCATCCCCGGCGGCTTCAAGCCCGAACACGTCACCCGGAACCTCGAACTGTTCCGCCATGAGATCCCCAACGATCTCTGGGCGGAGCTGAAGAGCGAAGGGCTGATCCGCGCCGACGCCCCGACGCCCTGATCCGACGCGGCGAAGCTGGGGCGCGGGCGCTCGCCCGCGCCTCGCCTCGTTCAGTCCATGTGAAAGACCTCGACGAGCGGCTTCATCACCGGCGACTTGTCCGGGTTGGTGTCCATGATGTCGCTCATGTAGTCCCACCACTTGCGCACGATCGGCTCCTCGCCGGGATCGCCCAGTCCGGCATCGTCCGGAACGTGGATGATGGCGAACAGGATGTCGGTCTCGGGATCGTGGAAGATGGTGTAGTCGCTGGCCCCGCCCGCGGAGATGATCGCGGCAAGCTCGGGCCAGATCTCGTCATGCCGCTTCTTGTATTCGGCCTGCTGGCCAGGATGGAGCTTCATCTTGAAGCCGACCCGTTTCATCTGCGGCGCCCTCCCCTCGGCATGGCATGGGCGCCGGGATCGCTCCCGGCGCCCGCTTGGCGCATGACGACCTAGAAGTTGAAGTCGTCGATGTTGGAGGCGTCGAACGTGGTGAGCTCGGCCTGGGTGTTCATCACGTTCTTGTCGCCGATGGTGATGGTGCCGAGGTTCGGTACCTCGAACGTCCCGCCGACCTCGTTCTTGATCGTGCCCTTGATCACGCCGTCGGCGAAGTAGGCGGCGAGCCAGCCTTCGTTGTAGGGCGACCAGAGCTGGAAGGCGGTGACGGTGCCGTCCTTGACGAAGTCGCGCATCTCGCTCGGCAGGCCGAGGCCGGTGACATGGACGGTGTCGGCAATGCCGCGCTGCTGCACGACCTGAGCCGCCGCGGCGACGCCAACGGTGGTGGGCGCAATCACACCGACGAGATCAGGATAGTTGGAGAGCAGCGCCTCCATCTCGGTGGTCGACTTCTCCGGCTGGTCGTCGCCATAGACGGTGGCGACCAGCTTCATGTCCTTGTACTTCGGGTTCTCCTCGAGGGTCTTCTTCATGGCCGCGATCCAGGTGTTCTGGTCGGGGGCCTCGGTGGTCGCCGAGAGAATGGCGATCTCGCCCTTGTAGTCGATCAGCGAGCCCATGAGCTCGACCTGGTTCGGACCGGTCTTGGTGAAGTCGACAGGCAGGATGTTGGCGTCGCGATGGCCCTCGTTGCCGACGAGGTCGCCGTTGACGGCAAGCACCAGAATGCCCTTGGAGCGGGCGTCGTCGAGCACCTGGTTCATGGCGTCGGGGCTGTTCGGCGCGATCGCGATCACGTTCACGCCGCGCTGGATCTGCGCCTCGATGAACGGGATTTGCGACGTCGCCTCCGCGGTCGCCGGGGCGACGAACTCGAACTCGCAGCCGAGCTCCTTGCAGGCATCCTCGAAGCCGCCGGTGATCGAATCGAAGTACGGGTTGCCGGTGTTCTTGCCGATGTAGACGATCTTCAGCGGATCGGCGGCATAGGCGGCGCCGGTCGCCAGAGCGATGCCGAGCCCGAGGCCGGCGATGAGCGACTTCTTAAGCACTGTTGTTCCTCCTGTTGTGTGCCGGTTGGCGGCGATAGCCCGTCACCGTTGGGTGCGGGAATAGATGAAGTTGGTGGCAATGATGGAGACGATCAGCAGCACGCCGAGGACGCAGAGTTGCGTCGCCGGCAGGACGTTGGCGACGATCATCCCGGTCGAGACGATGACGAGCAGCCAGGCTGCGAGGAACGTGCCGAGGATCGTCCCGCGACCGCCGAAGATGTAGGTGCCGCCGAGCATCGCCATCAGCACCATCTGCAGCTCGCCGCCGAGCCCGAGATCGTAGCGGACCGAGCCGAGGCGCGAGGCCGTCATGATTCCGGCGGCGGCGGCGACCAGGCCGATCAGCAGGAAGAGGCTGAGCTTGATGCGGGCGCTGCGAATCCCGGCATGGCGGGCGGCCACTTCGTTGGTGCCGATCTGGTAGATCTGGCGGCCATAGATGGTGCCGCCGAGCACGAGCCCGAGGATGACGGCAAGGATCGCAAAGATCACCACCGGAAGCGGGATACCGGCGATCATGATCTTGTCGATTCCGATGAACCAGTCCGGCACCCGGATCGACTTGTCGCCGGCGATCACCTGGGCGAGGCCGCGATAGAGCGTGAGCGTGCCGATGGTGACGATGATCGACGGCAATTGCAGGCCGATGACGAAATAGGCGTTGAGCGCCCCCATCAGGAGGCCAGAACAGAGCCCGACCACGATCGCCAGCGGGATCGGCAGGCCGGCCTGCTGCAGCCAGGCGAAGACACAGGCGGAGAGCGCCATGTTCGCCGCCGGAGAAAGGTCGATCTCCCCGGCGATGATGACCATGGTCAGCACCAGCGCGACGATCGAGAACTCGGCGTAGAGGGTGAAGCTCGAGAGGATGTATTCGATATCGAGGAAGAAGGGCGAAAGCAGCGAGCCTGCGATCACGCCGAGGACCAGAAGGATGAAGGTCATGGTCTCGGGGCGGATGAGCAGCACCTGCCAGCGCGGCCGTGCCGGCGCCGCGTCCCGCATCGTCGACGGGGTGCTTCTTGCGTCGGCCGCCGTCATGCCCGCACCCGCTTGAGACCGACGATGCCCTGCTGCCGCACGGTGCGGTCGATCAGGAGCGCGACCAGGATCACGGCGCCGTAAATCGCCGCCTGCGACGTGCCGGGGATGCCGAGGAGCGGCAGGGCCGCCGCGACGCAGCCGAGAAGGAGGACGCCGAGCACCGTGCCGAGCACAGTGCCGACGCCGCCGTTGATCGAGACGCCGCCGATCACCACGGCGGCGATCACCTGAAACTCGAACCCGAAGCCGGTGTTCGACGGGTTCACGAAGCCCCAGCGGCTCGCATACATGATGCCGGCGAGGCCGGAGAGAGCCCCCGAGATCGTGAAGACGAGCACCGTCACCCGCGCGACGTTGATGCCGCGAAGCGGCGCCGCCACGGGATTGGAGCCGATGGCATAGATCTGCCGGCCAATGCGCGTGTGCGCGAGGAACAGGTGGGTCAGGATCGCCACGCCGAAGGCGATCATCACGATCCACGGGATGTTGAAGCCGCCGGCAATCGGGAAATCCTTCGGCACCGTGAAGATCGAAGTCGACGACAGCCCCTTGATCTCGGTCGGAATCCACTGCCGGTCGATCTGCTTGGCGTCGGAGATGATGAAGGTCAGGCCCCGGTAGAGGCTCATCGTGCCGAGGGTCACGATGATCGCCGGCAGGCGGAAGAGCTGGACCAGCATGCCGTTGGCGAAGCCGAGGATCGCACCGACCAGGACCGAGAGCGGAATGCCGGTCCACCACGGCACGTTGAAGCCGAAGGCGGTCTCGTCGAAACGATAGAGCATGCCGCTCACCATCGCCGAGAACCCGAGGATCGATCCGATCGACAGGTCGACGTGGCGAGCGACGAGGACCATCATCTGCCCCATCGCGCCGATCATGATCAGCGGCGTGAGCAGGAGGATGATGCGAAGCTGGTTGAGCGTCAGGAATTGCGGCTTCTGGAGGCCGACGAACAGGCAGAAGAGGACGATCATCACCAGGATGCCGGCCTCGCGCCGCCGGAACAGGGTGCCGAGCGCGCTCACGCGGCGACCGCCGGGGTGACGCCGCGCGGTACGGCCGCCTGCATGATGCTCTCCTGCGTCGCCTCGCCGCGCGCCAGATCCGCGGTCAGCCGGCCTTCCGACATCACCAGCACGCGGTCGCAGAGCGAAATCAGCTCGGGCAGCTCCGACGAGATGAGCAGGATGGCGCGGCCGCCTTCGGCGAGCTCACCGATCATCTCGTAGAACTCGGCCTTGACGCCGACGTCGATGCCGCGGGTCGGNNTCGAGGATCAGCACCTTCGGATCGGTGAGAAGCCAGCGCGCCAGGATGGCCTTCTGCTGGTTGCCGCCGGACAATTCGCCGATCGGCTGGCGCAGCGAAGCGAGCCGGATGCGGAGCTTGCGGACCGATTCCTGCGCGAGCGCCTTTTCCAGCGCGCGCTTGATGATGCCGCCCGGCGCGATCTGTTTCGGGATCGCAGCGGTAATGTTCTCTTCGACGGCAAGTGTCCTGAAGATCCCGGCGACCGCGCGGTCCTCGGGCACGAAGGCGAGACCGAGAGCGATCGCCTCCGACGGATCGGCGATCGCCACCGGCTTGCCGGCGATGAAGATCGTTCCCTCCTCCGCCGGGGCGACGCCGAAAATGGCGCGCGCCACATCCGTCCGGCCCGCCCCCACAAGACCGCCAAGGCCGACGATCTCGCCCTTGCGCACCTCGAAACTGATATCGGCAAAGAAGCCGGGCTTGCCGAGGCCCTCGACCTTCAGGGCCACCTCGCCGATCGCCGCGCCATGCTTGTGCATGTACTCGCGGAGCGGCCGGCCGATCATCTGGCGGATGATGTCGTCGTCGGTGAGGTCGTGGATGGCCTCGGTCGCGACCTTGCTGCCGTCGCGGAAGATGGTGACGCGGTCGGTGAGCGCCCGCACCTCCTCGAGCCGGTGCGAGATGAAGATGATCGTGCGGCCCTCGTCGCGCAGGCGCCGGGCGATCGCAAACAGGGTCTCGACCTCCTTCGGCGTCAGCGCCGCCGTCGGCTCGTCCATGATGATGAGGCTGCTGTCGCCGGCGAGCGCCCGGGCGATCTCGACCATCTGCTGATCGGCGATGGACAGCCCGCGCATCGGCCGCGTCACGTCGATGTCGACGCCGAGGAGGTCCATGAGCCGGCGCGCCTCCCGCGTCTGCTCGCTCCAGCGGACGCGGGAAAGCGGCCCGTCCTCGCTGCGGCCGATGACGAGATTCTCCGCGACAGTGAGATCGGGGAAGGAGATCGGCTCCTGGTGGATGAGGGTGATGCCGAGGCGCTGCGCCTCGATCGGGCTCGAGACGTCGACGCGCTTGCCGGAGAAGGTGATCGTTCCACGGGTCGGCCGGAAGACGCCGGCCAGAATCTTGGCAAAGGTCGACTTGCCGGCGCCGTTCTCGCCAAGCAGGGCGTGGATCTCACCAGGATAGAGGTCGAGGTCAACGTCGCCCAGCACCTCGATGCCGGCGAACGACTTCGAGATGCCCCGGGCACTGACGAGCGGCGCTGCGGCGAACTGCGCGGCCGAACTCATGCGCCGTCGCACTCGCCGAAACGGCAGTGATCCGCATCACTCGCCATGGGTCCCCTCCCGCGGGGCGCGTCCTCGTGCTGCGCACCCTCCGAGCCGCGCGACCAGCGCGACTGTGAAAACGTCAACACGTCTTGCGCCCGCCGTCAAGCTGTCTCCGGACCAAGCATCCACGCCCAAGCGGCGAAGTCCGCATGATTTCAGCCGGAATCCGGCGGGAAGCCAACCCCTCTCTGCGCCGTCGCAGCGATCTCCAGAACGCTGACGCACCGCGTGAAAACGATGTGCACAGGCGTGACATCGCAGTCGAAGACCACCCCCGCTGGAGACAAAGTTGCCAGACAAATATTTGTTTGACAAGTTTTGGGCGCTTCGGAAGGATGGCGGCAGAGACGACGGAGCAACCGCCGCGGACGGGGGAAACGATGGCGATCGCCGGCACATATCCGATGCTCTATGCCTTCTTCGACGACGCAGGCCAGCTGCGCCGCGACGCGATGCTGCGTCAGGTCGAGGCCGCCGTGGCCGCGGGCGCATCGGGAATCGCGATGCTTGGCCTCGGTACCGAGGCGGGAAAGCTCACCCGCGCCGAGAAGCACGAGCTGGTCGGCTGGGTGAAGACAGGGCTCGGCGAGCGACTGCCGCTGGCGGTGACGCTTTCCGACCCGACCATCCCGGAGATGAAGGAGAGTGCCCGGCTGGCGGCCGCGCACGGGGCCGCCTGGCTGATCCTGCAGCCACCGCGTCCGCCGATCGCCGAAGCCGAGCTGATGCGCTTCTTCGGTGCGGTCGCCGATGCCGTCGACCTTCCCGTCGCCCTCCAGAACGCGCCGGAGTTCCTCGGCGTCGGGCTCTCCCAGGCGAACCTCATCGCCATCAACCGCAGCCACCCCAACATCAGCATCGTCAAGGCCGAGAGCAATGCGCTGAACGTCGCCCGGCTGATCGAGGCCCTGGAAGGCCGGATGGCCGTGTTCAACGGCCGCGCCGGGCTGGAGCTGACCGACAACTTCCGGGCCGGCGTCGACGGCATGATCCCGGGCATGGAGACGATCGACCGACAGGTCGCGATCGAGCGCGCCATGCGCGCCGGCGACGAAGCCGAAGCCGAGCGACTCTACCGCGAGATCCTGCCCGCGATCGTCTTCGCCATGCAGGGGATCGAGCACCTCGTCCTCTACGGCAAGCGCCTGGCCGCCCTCCGCCTCGGCATCGCGCCGAGCGGCCGCCGCATCCCGTCCGACACCCCGAGCGCGCTGGGCGAGGCGATCCTCGACCGCTTCGCCGCCGACCTCGGCCCCCTCCCCGCCTGATCCGGAGACCGCGACCAATGCCCACGATCAAGGACGTCCGCACCACCATCTGGGAGTGGATCGGGCCGGTGGCGCCGATGCCGCCAAATTTCTGCACGACGCCGACCGACATGGTGAGCGACCATACCGGCGAGATCACCGGCTTCCGCTTCCTTGGCTGGCTGGTGGTCGAAATCGAACTCGATGACGGCACCGTCGGCATCGGCAATGCCGCGCTCGCCCCGCACGCCACCAAGACGGTTATCGACACCTATCTCAAGCCGCTGCTGATCGGCCAGGACCCGATGAACAGCGAGTACCTCTGGCAGTCGATGTATCGCCGCACCCTCCCCTACGGCCGCAAGGGCATCGGCATGGCGGCGATCAGCGCCGTCGACCTTGCCGTCTGGGACGCCAAGGGCAAGCTGCTCGGCGAGCCGGTGTTCCGCCTGCTCGGCGGACGAACCAAGCCGAACATCCCGGTCTACGCCAGCCGTCTCTACAGCCAGTCGCTCGACAAGCTCGCCCGCGAGACCCAGGCCTATATCGACCAGGGCTTCACGGCGGTGAAGTTCCGCTTCGGCTGGGGGCCGAAAGACGGCATCGCCGGCATCCGCCACAACGTCGATCTCGCCCGGACGGTGCGCGAAGTTGCCGGCGACGATGTCGACGTCATGGCCGACTGCTTCATGGGCTGGACGCTCGAATACGCCCGCCGGATGATGCGCGCGCTCGCCCCGTTCGACCTCCGCTGGGTCGAAGAGCCGCTGATCCCCGACGACATCGCCGGTTACGCCGAGCTGCGCGCGATGGGCCACGTGCCGATCTCCGGCGGCGAGCACGAGTACACCCTCGCCGGCTTCCGCCAGCTCCTTGACGCCAGGGCGGTCGACGTCGCCCAGCCCGACGTCAACCGCGTCGGCGGCATCACCGCGGCCAAGAAGGTCGCCGACCTCTGCGAGGCCCACGACATCGTCTTCATTCCCCACGCCGGGCAGATGCACAACTACCACGTGACGATGTCGACCTATGCCGGACCGATCTCGGAGTACTTCCCCAAGGTGCCGGTCGAAGTCGGCAACGAGTTGTTCTGGTACGTCTTCAACGGCGAGCCCGAGGCAAAGGACGGGTCCGTCAACCTCGACGAGGGCAAGCCCGGCTTCGGGCTGACGCTCAAGACCCCCGACCCTGCCGAATTCCGGCTGATCCGCTAGACGCAGCGACGCGAGGACGAGACCGTGCCCGACTTCCCGATCATCGACACCCACCTCCACGTCTGGGACCCGCGCCGCCTGTCCTATTCCTGGCAGAAGGGCAGCGCGCTGTTCGACCGCCCCTACCTGGTCGAGGACTACCGGCGCGACTGCCGCGCGGTCGAGGTCGAGGCGATGGTGTTCCTCGAGTGCTATGCCGACTTCGATGCGAGCGGCGGCCAGTACATCGAGGAGATCGAGTTCGTCGAGGACGAGGCCAAACGCGACCCGCGGATCGCCGCGATCGTGCCCATGGCGCCGCTCGAGCGCGGCGAGGCGGTGGCGGCGATGCTGGAGGAAATGGCGACGCGATTCCCGAAGGTGCGTGGCATTCGCCGCATCGTGGAGTTCGACGCCGACCCGCGGGCGCTGACCCTCAGCCCGAAGTTCATCGAAGGCGTGAACACCCTCGCCAGGTTCGACATGCATTTCGAGATCAACGTCAACCACACCCAGATGGACATCGTGCTCGAGTTCGTGAAGCGCGTGCCGGAGGTTCCGATGATCCTCGACCATTGCGGCAAACCCGGAATTGCGGAAGGCGCCCTCGACCAGTACCGGCGCGACATTGCCGAGCTCGCCCAGCACCCGAACGTCGTCTGCAAGCTCTCCGACCTGCCGGTCGAAGCGAATTGGCAGACCTGGACCGACACCGACCTCCGCCCCTACATCGATGCGACGCTCGACGCCTTCGGTGCCGACCGCACGATCTACGCCGGCGACTGGCCGGTCTGCCTGCAGGCGACGAGCATCGAGCGCTGGGTCGGCGTGCTCGACCGGGCCCTCGCTGGCCTCTCGGACGACGAGCGCCGCAGCATCTATCGCGACAACGCGATCCGCTTCTACCGGCTCGCGCTGTGACACCCGCCGCCGGCCCCGACGCCTTCGACGCGCTGATCGCCGGCTTCGACCGGCCGCGGCCGGCGGCGGCCTTCGAAGGCCTCGCGCTGGAGCGCCGCTCGATCGCCGAGCAGGTCGCGAACCGCATCCTGGCGCTGGTCAAGAGCGGCAACCTCAAGACCGGCGACAAGCTGCCGACCGAGCAGCAGATGGCGGTGGCGCTCGGCATCAGCCGGCCGGCGCTGCGTGAGGCGCTGAAGGCGCTGACGGTGCTTGGCGTCCTCGAGAGCCGCCAGGGCGGGCGCTACACCGTCACCGACCTTTCGCCGGGGCGGTTGATCGCACCGCTGCAGTTTCTGATGTTCGTCCAGGACTATGACGTCGCTGTCCATTTCGAGGCGAGGGAGACCGTCGACCTCGACCTGGTGCGCCTCGCCGCCGAGCGCGGCAGCGACGACGAACTCGCACAGATCGTGCGCCTCGCCGCCGAAGGGCACGCCTTTCTCAACGACGCGGTCGGCTTCCGCGTCCTCGATTTCGCCTTCCACCAGACCATCAACACGGCGGCCCGCAACCCCCTCCTCGCGACCATGGCGGCCGGTCTCTACGACATCGCGCTCGACATCCGCCGCATCGCCACGGAGACGCCCGGGGTGATCGCCAAGAGCCTCGACGACCACGACCGCATCGCCGAAGCCCTCCACCGTCGCGATGCGACGGCGGCGGTCGAGGCCTATCGCGACCATCTCCGCCACACCCGCGAGACCACCGAGCGGGCGCTGGCGGCCCGTCGCCCTGGTTCACCTCCGGCAGGCTAGCGCTGCCGTCACCGCACCGGTGCGCAGCTGTCGCCCACCACCAGCGACGGCTGGAACACCACGTTGCGGCCAGGGAGCTCGGTCATGCCTTTCATGCGATCGACCAGCATCCGGATCGCCTCGTTGGTCATGTCGAGCACTGGATGTTCGGTGCGGGTGAGGCGCGGCTTGATGCCCCCGATGCCGGCGATGTTGTCGGTCGAGGCGACCGAGATGTCATCGGGACAACGAAGACCGAGGTCCGAGATCGCGCGCATCGCCCCGAGCGCCATCACGCCATTGGCGACGTAGAGCGCGCTAGGCCGGTCGGACCGTTGCAGGAGATCGTGGGCGACGGAATAGGCGACGTCCTCGCGGAACTCGCCACTGCGGACATGCTCGGGCTGCGGCGCGAGGCCGCGCGCCTGCATCGCCTCGCGCATGCCGTCGAGCCGCCCGCGTCCGGTGGTGAGGTGGAGCGGGCCGGTGATGGTGCCGATCCGGCGGTGGCCGAGATCGAGCAGGTAATTGGTCGCCTGGCGGCCCGCCGAACGATTGTCGATGGTCACGGAGTCGATTTCCGGATCGTCGATGGAGCGTCCGAGCAGGACGACCGGGCCTCCATCATGGAGCCCGCCATCGCGATAGGCCTCTGCCGAACCCACCGGAACCAGCACGGCGCCATCGCAGCCCAGCGCCCGGATGCGAGCGATCGCCCGTCGTTCGGTGTCCGGGTTCTCGTCGCTGTTGAAGACGACGACGGCATAGTCCCACGCCGCGGCTGCGGCCTCCGCCGCCCACACGATGCGCGAATAGAACGGGTTGGCGAGGTCGGCTACGGCAAGCGCGATGAGCTGTGTCCGGCCGCGCTTGAGGTTCCGCGCCACCTGCGAGGGAGCGTAGCGCAAATCGCCGATCGCCTTGAGGACCCGGGAACGGAGGTCGGGGCTCACATAGGCCGAGTCGTTCATCACCGCCGAGACGGTCGCGGTCGAGACACCGGCGGCTTTGGCAACGTCGCGGATCGTCGTCATGGGCACTCTTGGCTAATCGGTTCGCCAGTCTGGCGGCGGCCTATCCCCTTGTCTAGAGCCATTATGACGACATTTCTGCTTGCACTTCCTGTCTCGATCCGTAAATCTGGCGAAACGGTTTGCCAGCTGCCCTCGCAGCGCCGACCGAACGCAAAGGGAGCGAAAACCATGAAAAAGCTGTCGCGGGGTATCCTCGCCGCAGGACTCGCAATGGTCGCCACCGCGGCGATCGCCGAGGACAAGCCGCTGGTCGGTCTCGTCTCGATCAGCGCCACCGAGGCCAACAACGCCCGCTATATCGAAGGCGCCAAGAAGGCGGGCGAGGAACTCGGCTACGAGATCAGCGTCATCGATGCCGCCGGCAGCGCCGACCAGGCCAATGCCGCCATCCAGAACTTCGCCCAGCTCGGCGCCTTCGCCATCGTTGACATGGTGTTTCCGTGGTCGTCGATCGGCGCCGGCCTCGATGCGGCCAAGGCCGCCGGCATCCCGGTCGTGACCTGGGGCGGCGGCCTCGGCGGCAGCGTCGCCGCGACCAACGGCTCCGGCGGTCCGATGGTGGTGCCGGTGAACGAGCTGATGCTGAAGAACATGGACGGCAAGGGCGCCATCCTCGAGCTCACCTACCGCACCGGCGAAGTCTGCCGGAACCGCGAGGTCGAGCTCGACAAGGCGCTCGAGGCCTACCCGGACATCGAGGTGACCAAGAACGAAGTGCGGATCCCGGGCTATTTCGAGGACGGCGCGCAATATGCCAACGCCTGGCTCGCCAGCCATCCGGCCGGCGAAGGGAACCTTGCGATCTGGGGCTGCTGGGACGATCCCTCGATCGGCGCCATCGGCTCCCTGCGTTCGCAGGGCCGCGACGACGTCCTGGTCTATGGCGTCAACGGCAATGCCCAGGCGCTGGAGAACATCAAGAACGGCCACATGACCGCAACCGCCTGGCAGGACAGCTTCACCGAAGGCTACAATATGGTGAAGATGCTCAAGGAGATCAGGGACGCCGGTGACAGCTGGGAGCCGAAGGCCGTTGAAGTACCTGCCGTGCTGGTCACCCAGGACACCGTCGAGGCCTTCCTCAGCGAGCATCCGGACGCGATCAACTAGGCCGGCAGTTTGAACGACACGCATGCGCTCGAGCCGCAGCTTCGGATGGGGACGCCTCAGGCGCCCCCGTTCGTCGTCGTGCGGAACGTCACCAAGAGCTTCGGTGGCGCGCAGGCGCTGAAGGGAGTATCCCTCGACATCGTGCCGGGCGAAGTCCACGGCCTGGTCGGCGCCAATGGCGCCGGCAAATCCACCCTCATCCGTATCCTTGCGGGCCTGGTCTATCCCGACGGCGGCACGGTCGCGATCGACGGCAAGTCGACCGTGATCGACACCCCCCACCATGCGACCGAGCTCGGGATGAACTTCATCCACCAGGAGCTCGCCTTCGTCCCCGGCATGACCGTGCTCCAGAACATCATGCTCGGCATCCCGAAACGCACCCGCTTCGGCCTGGTTGACTGGAAGGCGATGGCTCGCGAGGTCGCGCCGATCGCCGAGCGCGTCGGCATCACCGCTCCGCTCGGCGCCAGCGTCAAGGGACTGTCGACGGCCGAGAACTGGCTGATCAACATCTGCCGCGCGCTGGTGCGGAAGGCGCGGCTGATCGTCATGGACGAGCCGACCGCATCGCTGTCGGCGAGCGAGTCGGAGAAGCTGTTCGCCATCGTCCGCGACCTCTCCGCCTCCGGCGTCGCGGTTCTCTACGTCTCCCACCGCCTCGACGAGATCCTCGATCTCTGCCACCGCGTCACCGTGTTCCGCGACGGCGAGTCGGTGAAGGAACTCGCCGGCGAGACGCTCACCCGCCCCGCCCTCGTCGAAGCGATCGTCGGCGGCCATCCCCCGAGCGGCGCACCGGTCCGCCATGCCGGAAGCAACGGCAAGGTGGTTCTGAGTGTCGACGGCATCGCCCGCCCGCCGCGCGTCCGCGGCGTGAGCTTCGACCTCCACGAGGGCGAAGTGCTCGGCCTCGGCGGCCTGGTCGGCGCGGGTCGGACGGAGCTGGTCCGCCTCATCTACGGCGCCGATCGCGCCGACGGCGGGCGGATCACGCTCGACGGCAAACCGTTCGCGCCGCGCTCGCCGCGGGCCGCGGTCAGGGCCGGGTTCGGTCTGGTGCCGGAGGAACGCCGCACCGAAGGACTGGTGCTCCCCAAGAGCATCGCCTTCAACGTCGGGCTCGCCAACCTCGACAAGCTCGTCGTCAGTCCCCTACTCCGCCTGATCAGCCCGCGTGCGCGCGCCAACCTTGCTCTTGAGGCGATTCGCGCCCTTGCCATCAAGGCCCAGGGGATCGAGACGCCGGTCGGCCGCCTCAGCGGCGGCAACCAGCAGAAGGTGGTGATCGGCCGGTGGCTGCAGCGCGCGCCGCGCGTCCTCATCCTCGACGAACCCACCCGGGGAGTCGACGTCGGCGCCCGCGCCGAGATCCACCGCCTGATCCGCGATCTTGCCGCGACCGGCCAGGCCATCCTGGTGGTCTCGTCGGAGCCGGACGAACTGCCCGACGTTTGCGATCGCGTGCTGGTGATGGCCGAGGGCCGGATCGTCAAGGAGCTGTCCGGCCCTGCCGTCACGCGCGGCGCCATCGTCGCGGCGAGCTACGCCGAAGGCCCCAACCCTCCCGAGGAACGCCCATGAGCGACATCACCATCGGCAGCCGCCACCTCAGCCCCGGCGCCAAGGCCGCGCTCGGCGTCTTCGCCCGCTACGGCACGATCATCGGACTGCTCGCGATGATCCTCGCCTTTTCGCTGCTCTCGCCGCGCGCCTTCCCGACGGTCAGCAACTTCACCAACGTGCTCAACCAGGCGTCCCTGGCGATGATCATCGCCGGCGGTCTTACCCTGGCCGTGACGGTAGGCGAGCTCGACCTCTCGATCGGCTTCGCCGCGAGCCTTCACGGCATCCTCGTGACCGGACTGATCGTCCACGACAAGCTGCCGATCCCGCTCGCCATCGTCATCGTCGTCGCCCTCGGCGCGGTGATCGGCCTGATCAACGGCTTCATCGTCACCAAGATGCGCGTCAACTCGGTGATCGCCACCCTCGGCGTCGGCACCATCATCACCGGCTGCGCCTTCGCCTATTCGGCCGGCGTGCCGATCGTTTCCGGCGTGCCGGAAGCGTTTCTGCAGCTCTCCCTCGGCCGCTGGCTGTTCGGCATCCCCAACAACATCGTCATCATGGCGCTGGTCCTCGGCGGACTGTGGGTGCTGGTCGAGCGGACCGACATCGGCCAGCAGATCCAGGCTGTCGGCGGCAACGCCGCGGCGGCGCGCCTCGCCGGCATCAACGTCGACCGCATCAAGACGCTCGGTTTCGTCATCTCCGGGATGTGCGCGGCGCTCACCGGAATCCTGCTCGCCTCGCGCCTCGGCAGCGGCACAACCAGCGCCGCGGACTCTTACCTCCTCACCGCCTTCGCCGCTGTGTTCCTCGGCTCGGCGACGCTCCGCGACGGCGAGTTCCACATCCTCGGCACGCTGGTCGGGGCGTTGATCATCGCCTTCGGCTTCAACGGCCTCAACATCTTCGGCGCCCCGACCTTCAGCCAGTATATCTTCCAGGGCGCCATCCTGATCGTCGCCGTCGGGCTCTCGAGCCTCGGCCGCGTCCTTGCCGAAAGCTGAGAGGAAACAGCATGACCGACGTGTGGGATCTTTTCGTCCTCGAATACGCCCGTTCGCACCAGCAGCCCTGGG
The DNA here is from genome assembly GCA_020442065.1 of Bauldia sp. Classification (GTDB taxonomy): domain Bacteria; phylum Pseudomonadota; class Alphaproteobacteria; order Rhizobiales; family Kaistiaceae; genus Bauldia. Next base: position 36,210 of record JAGRKZ010000008.1, on the reverse strand, counting down.
TCGATCTGGTCAGCGGCATGTATGCGGACGGCGGCGTCGATCTGCCCTTCTCGTTCATGCTGGCGCAGAAGGGCGACCGCAACGTGCTGATCGACACCGGCTTCATGCAGGACGAGGGCAGCTCCGGGTTCTCGCGGAAGTTCGGCATCCCCAACTGGATCTCGCCGGTGCGGATGCTGTCCGAGATCGGCGTCGCGGCGGAGGCGGTGACCGACATCGTCATCACCCACGCCCATTTCGACCACATGGGCTCGGTCGGCGAATTCCCCAACGCGCGACTCTTCATCCAGAAGAGCGAGCTGCTCACCTGGTATGAGGCGATCGCCCTGCCGCCGCGCTTCGGATACCTCACGGCGATCATCGACCCCGACAACCTCCGCACCGCGCTCGAGGCATCGATCGAGCACCGGGTGACGCTTGTCGACGGCGACGAGAACGACGTCCTTCCCGGCATCCACGTCCGGCTCGGCTCCGGCCATACTATCGGCCAGCAGTTCGTCATCGTAGAGACCCGGCGCGGCCGGCTGGTGATTTCCGGCGACTGTGTCTACTCGCGCCATCAGATCACCGGCCGCGACAACGACGGGGTCTACGTGCCGCTCAACAACGCCACCGGCAGCGTCTGGGAGCAGCTCAAGACCATCGACAAGATCAACAAGGAGATCGGCGGCGATCAGGATCGCCTGATCGTGCTCCACGACATCGACCGCTGGACCGGTTTGCCCGTGGTCAAGGAAGTCGAGGGCTATAAGATCGTCCGCGCCGGATGAGACGAGGGGCCTGCCACCGAGAAGGCCGGCAGCCTTGACAGGGGAAGCCGTGCGCATAGGCTTCCCGTCTCCATGAGCCCGTCTCCCTTCCGGACCAGGGTCGTCGACCGCACGCCGAATGACTGCCGCAACAGCACCTGAAGGCGCGAGACCAGCGCCGGGAACCTCGACGAAGGTCGGACGGGTGCTGAGGTCCCTGCTGCGGCGTCCTCTCGCGCTCTTCGGCCTCTTCATCATCCTCGTCGTGGTGATCGCCGCGGTGTTCGCGCCGTGGCTCGCGCCCTACCCTCCCGACGAGCAGTTCTTCGACGGGCTCACCATCGAGGGCTCGCCGCTTCCCCCCAACCCGACGTTCCTGCTCGGCACCGACCTGCTCGGTCGCGACCTGCTCTCCCGCCTGCTCTACGGGGCGCAGACCTCGCTTGCGGTCGGCGTCATCGCCAACAGCATCGCCGTCGGCATCGGCACGCTGATCGGGGTGACGGCCGGCTTCTTCGGCGGCTTCATCGGCGCCGCGCTGATGCGCTTCACCGATCTCACCGCGTCTTTCCCGGCCCTCCTTCTGGCGATCGTGCTCGCGGCGATCTTCGAGCCGAGCCTCTGGATCGTCATCGTGGTGATCGCGATGGTGAACTGGGTCCAGCTCTGCCGCACGATCTACACCCAGACCCGGTCACTCGCCGAGCGCGAGTTCGTCGAGGCCGAGGTCGCCATCGGCGCCGGCTGGCCGCGCATCCTGTTCCGCCATCTCATTCCCCACCTCGTACCGCTGATGATCGTGTGGGGTACGCTTGGCATCTCGATCACCGTCCTGCTCGAAGCGACGCTCTCGTTCCTCGGCATCGGCGTGCAGCCGCCGATCCCGAGCTGGGGCAACATCATCAACGAGAACCAGACCTACTTCCTCACCGCGCCGTGGCTGGTCTTCATTCCTGGCGCCGCCATCCTCCTTCTCTCGCTCGCCTTCAACCTCGTCGGCGAGGCGCTTCGCGACGTCCTCGATCCGACGCAGAAGGGCCACTACTGATGGCCGTCTACGTCCTTCGCCGCCTCGGCCAGGCCATCCTGATCCTCGTCCTGATCTCGTTCACGACGTTCTTCCTGCTCTACGTGGTTCCCGCCGATCCGGCGCAGATGATGGCCGGCCGCGGCACCAACAGCGCCGCGACGATCGCCTCGATCCGGGAGCAGCTCGGCCTCGACCAGCCATTCCTGGTGCAGTACGGCCGGTATCTCCAGAACCTGCTGCATGGCGACCTCGGCCGCTCGTACCTCCAGAAGGCCGAGGTCACCGAGCTCATCGCCTCCCGCCTCCCCGCCACACTTGTCCTGATGGCGGGCGCGATCTTCTTCGAGATCGCCATCGGCCTGACGATGGGCCTGCTGGCGGCGGTCTGGCGCGGCACCAAGGTCGACCAGGCGCTGATGGTCGCCTCGTTCGTCTTCGTCTCGACCCCGCAGTTCCTGATGGGGATCCTGCTGCTCTACGTCTTTGCCGTTCACCTCGACTGGCTGCCGATGGGCGGCTACGGCAGCCTCGCCCAGCTGATCCTGCCGGCGTTGACCCTCGGCATCCTCGGTGCCGGCTGGTACTCGCGCGTCATGCGCTCGAGCATGCTCGACGTGCTGCGGCAGGATTTCATCCGCACCGCCAAGGCCAAGGGCCTCGCCCCGGCCATCGTCGTCCTCGTCCACGCCCTCCCCAACGCCATCCTGCCGATCATTGCGCTGATCGGCGCCGACGTCGGCTATTTCCTCAGCCAGACCGTGGTGGTGGAGAGCGTCTTCGGCTGGCCCGGTATCGGCCAGCTGACGTGGCAGGCGATCCAGCGGGTCGACATCCCGATCATCATGGGCGTCACCCTCGTCACCGCCTGCCTCGTCGTGCTGGGCAACCTGGTCGCGGATCTGATCGCACCGCTGATCGACCCGCGCATCAAGCTGCGATGACGGGCCGTGCGGTCACCGGCCCACGGCGATTCGAAGGATGTCCCTGCCTACTCTGCCGCCTGAAGCGCGCGGGGGCCGGTGTCGAAGCCGTACTTCCCGTCGAGGCCGAGACGGTTGACGATGTCGAGACCCTTGCGCAGGAGCTCGGGGTTCGCCGGCTTGAGCGGCTTCCGGAGCGGCCCGGCCGGCAGTCCTACCGCCCGCATCAGAGTCTTGACCGCGACCGGATTGATCGCCGCGTAGGCGAAATGCAGCATCGGCAGGTTGGTGAGCCAGGCCTCGCGGCAGGCAAAGGCGTCCGCGCCGCTTTCCCACTTCTTCGAGATCACCGCCATCTCTTGCGGGATGACGTTGCCGGTCATGTTGGCGGTGCCGTCGCCGCCAAGCGCCATGGTCGGGATGACCAGCCCGAGATTGGGCGAGCAGCAGCACATGATCGCCATGTCGGGCTTGGCGGCGCAAACCTGGGCGACCTGGCCGACCCGCGTCGTGGACTCCTTGAGTACAACCATGTTGGGGTGGCGCGACAGCTTGAGGATGTCGTCCCAGTGAAGGTCGGTCTTCACCCGTGGCGGGTTGTTGTAGAAGCCGATCGGGAAGTCGACCGAGTCGCAGACCTCGAGGGCATAGTCGACGATGTCGGCATTGTCGGCGCAGATGTAGGCCGGCGCCGCGATGATGGCGCCATCGCCGCCCTCGGCCTTGGCGTAGCGGACGAGATCGACGGTCGCTGCGGTATTGTTGCCGGTGCAGCCGAAGTAGAGGAGCATGTCGCCCCGCTCCATCTTCGCTGTCCCGGTGATGATGGCGCGCTTCTCCTCCGGCGTCAGCATCGACACTTCGCCGGTGGAGCCCATGATCAGGATCGCCTCGGTCCCGTTGTCCCGGTGCCACTGGAGCAGCGTGCGGAAACCCTCGTAGTCGATCGATCCGTCCTCGTTCATCGGGGTCACCAGGGCGACGAAGGATCCCTTGGGCTTCACATGCATGGCGGTGTCTCTCCGAAGGAATGGGCTGCGACCGGCGCGGGTCCCGGAGAGCCTTCCTCAACTCCCCGCCCACGTCAACCTGCGGGCCGTCTTGCCAGGCATGCCGGGTTGCCCTCGGCGCAGCGGACAACCAACCCTCCCAGGCCAAGCGATGCCGGCCGACAGACCGGAAAAGAGTCGATCGGGTCTCGCGTCTGCCGGTCTGTCGGGTATCATCGGTCAATCCTGCCGTGGCACGATCGGCGCACGACGCTGACGCCATGGTTTCTTGCTGTCGTACCGGAATTCAGAGAGAGGGGATCATCATGAAGAAGCTGCTGCTTGCGACGGCCGCCGCCATGGCGCTCGGCGTGTCGGCGCCGGCCTTTGCCGCCGGCGACATCGTCATCACCTACAAGGACGATGTGTCCACGCTCGACCCGGCGATCGGCTACGACTGGCAGAACTGGTCGATCATCAAGAGCCTGTTCGACGGGCTGATGGACTACAAGCCCGGCACCACCGAGCTCATTCCCGATCTTGCCGAGAGCTATGAGATCTCGAACTACGGCAAGACTTTCACCTTCAAGCTTCGCGACGGCGCCAAGTTCACCAATGGCCGTGCGATCACGGCCGACGACGTGAAGTACTCGATCGAGCGTGTGCTCGACCCCGCTACCCAGAGCCCGGGCGCCGGGTTCTTCGGCTCCATCGACAAGATCGTTGTCGTCGACCCGCAGACCATCCGCTTCGAGCTCAACCGCCCGGACGCCACCTTCCTCCACGTCATGGCCATCAACTTCGCCCATGTCGTCCCGAAGGAGGAGGTCGAGAAGTACGGTGCCGATTTCGGCCATCACCCGGTCGGCAGCGGCGCCTACAAAGTAGCGGAGTGGACGCTCGGCCAGCGGCTGGTCCTTGAGAAGAACGCCGACTACTGGAAGCCGGACACCCCCAAGCTCGATAAGATCACTTTCGAGTTTGGCCAGGAGCCCAACGTCGCGCTCCTGCGCCTCGAGCGCGGCGAGGTCGACGTCCTCGGCGATGGCATCCCCCCGGCCCAGTTCGTGGAGGTGAGGGATGACCCGCAATTCAAGGGCCAGATCGTCGAGGGCGGGCAGCTCCACACCGGCTACGTGACGATGAACGTCAACACCAAGCCATTCGACGACGTTCGCGTCCGCCAGGCCGTCAACATGGCGATCAACAAGGACCGCATCGTCCGCATCATCAACAACCGCGCAGTCCCGGCCAACCAGCCGCTGCCGCCGTCGATGCCGGGTTACATCAAGGACCTCCAGGGCTTCGCCTATGATCCCGAGGCGGCCAAGAAGCTGCTCGCCGATGCCGGGCTCGCCGACGGCTTCGAGACCGAGCTCTACGTCTACAACACCGACCCCAACCCCCGCATCGCCCAGGCCATCCAGCAGGACCTCGCGGCGATCGGCATCAAGGCGGAGATCAAGTCGCTCGCCCAGGCCAACGTCATCGCCGCCGGCGGCGACGGCTCGGCGCCGATGATCTGGTCGGGCGGCATGGCCTGGATCGCCGACTTCCCCGACCCGTCCAACTTCTACGGGCCGATCCTTGGCTGCGGCGGCGCGGTGCAGGGAGGCTGGAACTGGTCGTGGTACTGCAACGAGGAGATCGACGCCAAGGCGGCCGCCGCCGATTCGATCACCGACCCGGCCAGGGCCGCCGAGCGCGAGGCGATGTGGAGCGACATCTATCGCAAGATCGTCGAGGAAGCTCCGTGGGCGCCGGTCTTCAATGAGCAGCGTTTCACCATGCGCTCCAAGCGGATGGCCGGCGACGATTCGCTCTACGTCGATCCGGTGCACATCCCGGTCCACTACGACGCCGTCTGGGTCAATGAGTAGCGGCCCACACCACACCATCCACGCCGCTCATCATCACTTCGGGTGGGATCATTCGATCCCACCCGTCGAGACGGTCGCGCCGGGGACGGTGATCGAGTTCGAGTGCCCGGATGCGTCCGGCGGCCAGCTCTCGGCCAGAAGCACGGTCGCCGACGTGCCGGGCATCGACTTCGCCCGCGTCAACCCGGTGACCGGGCCGATCTTCGTCGACGGCGCCGAGCCGGGCGACGCCCTCAAGGTGACGTTCCACGCCTTCAAGCCGTCGGGCTGGGGATGGACGGCCAACATTCCCGGCTTCGGCCTCCTCGCCGACCAGTTCACCGATCCCGCGCTCCACATCTGGACCTACGATGCGGTCGGCATGACGCCGGCGGCGTTCTCGCCGATGGGCAAGGTGCCGCTGAAGCCCTTCACCGGCACGATCGGGCTCGCCCTCGCCGAACCGGGACTGCACTCGGTGGTGCCGCCGCGAAGGGTCGGCGGCAACCTCGATATCCGCGACCTCTCGACCGGAACTGAGCTCTACCTGCCGGTCGAGGTGGCGGGCGCCCTGTTCTCGGTCGGCGACACGCACGCCGCCCAGGGCGACGGTGAGGTCTGCGGCACCGCCATCGAGAGCCCGATGAGCGTCACGCTCGGGTTCGACCTGATAAAGGGCGCCAACCTCGCGACGCCGCGCTTCACCACCGCCGGGCCGGTGTCCCGCCATCTCGACGCCAAGGGCTACGAGGTGACGACCGGCATCGGCCCCGACCTGATGGCCGGGGCGCGCGACGCGGTGAGCCGGATGATCGACCTCCTGTCATCGCGCCACGGACTGGCGCCGGTCGAGGCCTACATGCTCTGCTCGGTGGCAGGCGACCTCAGGATCAGCGAGATCGTCGACATGCCGAACTGGGTGGTCTCGTTCTATTTCCCGCGCGTGGTGCTGGAGTGAGCCGAACGTCGGGCCGGACTCATGGCTGATCCGGTTCTCTCCGTCCGCGACCTGACCGTCGAGGTGGCGACGGAGACCGGCCGGCGGGCCGTGGTCGACGGCCTCTCCTTCGACCTCGCCGCCGGGGAGACCCTCTGCATTGCCGGCGAGTCCGGCTCGGGCAAATCGATGACCGCGCTCGCGCTGATGCGGCTCCTGCCGCAGCCGATGGCGCGGATCGCGGGCGGCGCGGTGGCCCTCGACGGGCGCGACCTCGTCACTCTTCGCGAGCCCGAGATGCGTCGTGTCCGGGGCGCCGACATGGCGATGATCTTCCAGGAGCCGATGACCTCGCTCAACCCGGTGCTGACCATCGGCCATCAGCTGACCGAGGCGATCCGCGCCCATCGCGGCGTCGGCCGGCGGGACGCCCGCACCATTGCGATCGAGGCACTCGAGGCCGTCCGCATGGGCGAGCCGGAGCGCCGCCTCCGCCAGCATCCGCACGAACTGTCCGGCGGCATGCGCCAGCGGGTGATGATCGCCATGGCGATCGCCGGGCGCCCGAAGGTGCTGATCGCCGACGAACCGACCACGGCGCTCGACGTGACCGTGCAGGTCCAGATCCTCGAACTGATCCGCAATCTCCAGAAGGAGGCGGGGACCGCGGTCCTCCTCATCACCCACGACATGGGCGTGGTCGCCGACATGGCGGATCGGGTGATCGTCATGAACGCCGGGCGCCTGGTCGAGACCGGGCCGGTCGACGCGATCTTCCACGCCCCGCGCGAAGACTACACGCGGATGCTGCTCGCCGCCGTGCCACGGCTCGGGTCAGCCACGGGCGGGACGCCCCCGCGCAATCCCGAGACGGTGGTCGACGTCGACGGCCTCACCGTCGGCTTCGACATCCACGGCGGTGTGTTGCGCCGGCCGAAGCAGCGCGTCCACGCCGTCGAGCGCATCTCCTTCGATGTCCGGCGCGGGGAGACCGTGGCGCTGGTCGGGGAATCCGGCTGCGGCAAGTCGACCACCGGCAAGGCGCTGCTCAACCTCGTGCCATGGCAGGGCAGCATCGCCATCGCCGGACAGCACACCGCCGGCCTCGATCGCCGGGCGATGAAGCCGGTGCGCCGCGCGATCCAGATGATCTTCCAGGACCCCTACGCCTCGCTCGACCCGCGCATGACCGTGGGCGAACTGGTCGGCGAGCCGCTGATGGTCCATGGCATTGCCAACGGCAGCGAGCTCCGCGATCGCGTCGCGGCGCTGTTCACCCGCGTCGGGCTGTCACCCGACCAGATGGAGCGCCACCCGCACGAGTTCTCGGGCGGCCAGCGCCAGCGCATCTGCATCGCCCGCGCCCTCTCGCTCTCGCCAAAGGTGATCGTCGCCGACGAGAGCGTCTCGGCCCTCGATGTGTCGGTCCAGGCGCGCGTGCTGGCTCTCCTCGAGGAGCTGCAATCGGAACTCGGCCTGTCCTATGTGTTCATCTCGCACGATATGGCGGTGGTCGAGCAGGTCAGCCATCGCATCGCGGTGATGTATCTCGGCCAGATCGTCGAGATCGGCACCCGCGAACAGGTGCTGCGCGATCCGCGCCACCGCTACACCCGTCGCCTTCTCGATGCCGTGCTGGTGCCCGATCCCGCCCGGCGCCGCGGTTCGTCGCGCCTCATCGAAGGCGAGGTGCCGAGCCCGATCCGTCCGATCGGCTCGCCGCCGGAGCCGGTTCGGATGGTCGACCTCGGCGACGGCCACCTCGTCGCCGCCTAGCGCCGAGGCCGGTCCTCAGGCGCGCCAGTACGGCACCGTCAGGGCCGGCGGCGCGTTCTGCCGGCCGACCAGGCCGGCGACGGCAATGAACGCCAGAAGATACGGGGCCATGATCAGGAGGGCGTTGGGGATCTCGATCCCCATGGCGGGAAGCTGGAACTGGAGCGCCGTCGCCGCACCGAAGAGCAGGCAGGCAATCACCGTCCGGCCCATCCGCCAGTTGCCGAAGATCACGGCGACGATGGCGATGTAGCCCGCGCCGTTGGTCATGCCCTCCGTGAAGGTGTGAATATCGCCGATCGAAAGGAAGACGCCGCCGAGCGCCGCCGTAAAACCGGTGAACATCACCGCGCCGGACCGGATCATCGTCACCGACAGGCCGGACTTGTCGACGGCGCGCGGATTCTCGCCGCAGGCCTTGATGGCAACCCCAAGCGCGGTATGGGCGAGCACGAAACCGGTGAGGAGCACGAGGCCGATCGCGGCGTAGACCAGCCAGACCTGCTGGAACACGGCTTCGCCGAACACCGGCATGTCGCCGAGCACCGGCGGCGACCACTTGTCGAATCCGGGGATGGTTTCACGGGAGCGCGCACCGAAAATCTCGCGGTAGGCGAGCGTGGTGATGCCGAGGACGAGGATGTTGATGCCGAGCCCGGTCACGATCTGGTTGGCGCGGAGGCCGTTGGTGAGGAAGGCCTGGAGCGCGGCCACGGGCAGCACGGCGAGCAGGCCGGCGAGGAGGCCGATCTCCGGGCTGCCGGTCGCCCAGGCGCCGACCGCGCCGGCGAGCGCTGCCGTCAGCATCATCCCCTCGATGCTCATGTTGAGGACGCCGGCCCGCTCACTCACCAGTTCGCCGACGGCGCCAAGCAGCAGCGGGGTCGCGAGGCGAAGCGACGAGCCGATGAAGACGGCGAGCATTTCCCACGTCATGCCGACGCCTCCCTTCGTTCGAGCCAGTAGGCGGCCCCGGCAATCATGATCACGATCAGACCCTGGATGACCATCACCAGCGCGGTCGGCACGCCCGCCGACATCTCCATGGCAATGCCGCCGGAGCGGAGGAACGCGAACAGCAGCGCCGCGGAGAGCACGCCGGAAACCGAGCCGCGCGCCAGCAGCCCGACGACGAGTCCGTCGAAGCCGTAGCCCGACGAGAACCCGGTCTTGAGCGTGTACTGCTCGCCCTGCAGCATCATCGCGCCGGCAAGCCCGCCGAGCGCGCCGGCGATGAACATGGCAAGCACGATGGTCGAGGCGACGCGAATGCCGGCCCGGGCCGACGCCACCGGATTGAGCCCGACGGCCCGGAGCCGGAAGCCGAGACCGGACCGGGCGAGCACGACGGCGACGAGGATCGCGAGCACGATCATGATCGGCAGCCCGATCGTCACCGGCGTCGCGTAGCTGCCGGTCAGCAGCGGAAGCTGCGTCGAATGCGGGATCTCGGCCGATTCCGGCAGGGTCGCCGACGTCGTCATCGGCTGGCGGAGCAGGTGCTCCGACTGGACGCACCAGTAGAGCAGCCAGACCGCGATGAAGGAGAGCAGCAGCGTCGAGATCACCTCGTTGGTGCCGACCCGGGCCCGCAACACGCCGGCGATGCCGCCCCACACCCCGCCGGCGAGGGTTGCCGCCAGCATCGGCAGGATGAACGGGAGGCCGAGCGGCAGGCCGTCGACGCCGCCATAAAGCGCCACCGCCGTCGCGACGATTCCGCCGATCGCGATCTGGCCCTCGCCGCCGACATTGGTGAGCCCGGCGCGGTTGGCGAGGATGAAGCCGAGACCGACGAGGGCAAACACGACGGATCGGTTGAGCGACGCCGAAATCGCATAGCCCGAGCCGAACGCGCCGCTGAGGAAAGCCGGGATCGCCTTGCCGAGCGGCACCCCCATGGCCACGACCAGAAGCAGCCCGACGAGGAAGGCGACGAGCACCGCTGCGAGCGCGAAGACCCCGGGCAGTCGTGTGAGGCGGCTGAGATTGCTCCGCCACGGAGTCGCGGGAAGCGGCGGTGCCTCGGCGCTCATTGTGCGTGCCCCGCCATCATCGCGCCGATCGCTGGCCGGTTCTCCGGCCGCGCCGGAAGCGTGCCGACGGCCCTGCCGCGATAAAGGACGACGATCCGATCAGCGACGCCGATCAGTTCGTCCAACTCCGACGAGACCAGAAGGACGGCAACGCCGCGCGCGCAGGCCTCCCGGATCAGGCGATAGACCGACTCGATTGCACCCACGTCGAGCCCCCGTGTCGGCTGCGACGCCACCAGGAAGACCAGCCCTTCGGTTTCAAGCTCGCGTGCAAGCACCGCCTTCTGCTGGTTGCCGCCCGAGAGGCTCGAGAACGGGACCTCGGGTCCGGCGGCCCGTACATCGAAACGCCCGATCATCGCTTCCGCAGTCCGGCGCATCGCGCCGCGCCGCATGAGCCCGAAGCGGGTGAAGCGCTCGACCCGATTGAGAAGGAGATTGTCGGTGAGCGACATCGCCACGATGGACCCGACCCGGTGGCGGTCCTCCGGAACGATGCCGACGCCGGCCGCGGTGACCTCGGCGGGCGTCGCCCGGGTGAGTTCCCTGGTCCCGACGAAGACTTTCCCTTCGGTGGCGGGCAGCAGCCCGGCGAGCACCAGCCCGAGCTCGCTCTGTCCGTTGCCTTCCACGCCGGCCACGCCGACGATCTCGCCCCGCCGCAGGGTGATGGTGACATTGTCGAGGCGGACGGCGCCGGCCGTGTCACGAACGGTCAAGCCGTCGATCTGGACAACCTCCTCGGCACCCTCCCCCGCTTCATCCGGCGTGTGGCTGGCCTCGAACGCCCCGACCGCGCCTTCGGCCCCGACGGCACCACTCGCGACGCCGCTGAGCGAGCCGAGATCGCGACCAATCATGGCCTCGACCAGACGGTCGATCTCCGCTTCGGGCTCGGTCGACTGAGTGACCACCACGCCACCGCGGAGCACCGTCACGCGATCGGCGACCTGCTTGATCTCGGCCAGCTTGTGCGTGACCAGGATCACAGCGCAGCCATTGGCGGCGACCCTGCGGCACACCGCCAGAAGCGCGGCGATCTCGTCGGGAAGCAACACCGCGGTCGGCTCGTCGAGGATCAGGACGCGGGGCTCGCGCATCAGGCACTTCACGATCTCGACCCGCTGGCGCTCGCCGATGGACAAGTCGCCGACACGGGCGAAAGGCTCGAGCGGCAGGGAGAAGCGCTCGCCGAGGGCGCGCACCTTCTCCGCCCACTCCTGCCGCTTGAGAACGCCGCGGCCCTGGCCAAGGATGAGATTGTCGACCACCGACATGTCTTCGAGCAGGCTGAAATGCTGGTGGACCATCGCGATGCCGGCGCCCAGCGCCTCGGCCGGTCCGGTCGGGCGATACACTGCGCCGTCGAGGGTCATGCTGCCGGAATCGGCCTCGTGCACACCGAACACGATATTGCAGAGGGTCGACTTGCCGGCGCCATTCTCGCCAAGCAGGCAGTGGACCTCACCCGCGGCGAAATCGATGTGAACCTCGCTGAGCGCCGCCAGAGCGCCGAAGCGCTTGGAGATTCCCTCAAGCTGCAACATGCCTCGCCCGGCAACAGACGCTGCGCGCGATGGCGCAGCGTCCTTTGTCGCGATAGGAGACCCGGCTGTCACCCCTCGAGCACCGTGATCTTGCCGTCGAGGATGTCCTGCATGATCGCCTTGAGCTTCTCGGCCATCTCCGGTGTACCCTCGCAGACGATCATGTCCGAGGCCTGCGGCCCCATGGCGAGGCCGAACGGCTTGTAGCCCGCTTCCCATGTCCCGGCGACCGCCTGATCGATGGCGTACTGGACCTGGTAGCCGACACCGGTGATCGAATAGGCGACGTAGAGGGGATCCGTGCCGCAGTAGTCGGTGTAGCTGCCGATGATGTGCGTGCCCTTCTCCTTGGCCGCCTGTTCCATGCCACGAAGGCCAAGATTGAGAATGTGGTAGTGGACGTCGGCGCCCTGGGCGATGGCGGCGAGGGTCGCCTCCTTCGATTTGGCGACGTCGTCGAAATCGCCGGTGTAGTTCTCGAAGTACTTGATGTCGGGATTGATGTAGCGGGCGCCGTTGCCGAACTCGGCGCCGGCATTGACGATCGAGGGGATTTCGAGCCCGCCGACATAGCTGACCGCGCCGTTCTTCGACAGCATCGCAGCCGCCGCGCCGGCGACGAAGGCGATCTCGGCCTGCTTGACGTCGTAGCCGGCGACGTTGGGCAGGTCCTCCTCGACCTTGTTGCCGCCGACGACCGAGAACTTCACCTCCGGAAAGCGCTTGGCGATCTTGTAGACCGATGCCTGGGTCTGGCCGCCGACGCCGATGACGAGTCCGTTGCCGGAAGCAAGCTGGGTGAGCGCCTGATCCATGTCGGCATAGTTGATGTTCTCGATCATCTGGACCGCGATCTTGTCGCCGTACTTCGTCTGGGCGGCAACCAGGCCATCATAACCGGACTCCATCCAGCCATGGTCCGTCTTCGAGCCTGGAATGAGAATGCCGACCTTGAGCGGCTCCTCGGCGTAGCTCGGCCCGACGAGAGCCAGCGAAGCGAAGGCGGTCGCGGCGACGGCCGCGGCTTTCAGAAACGAGCGGCGGTCTCTCTGCATGGGTGCGGGTCCCTTCTGGTTTGGCTTCGCTTGGCACCCCTGTGCCCAAGCGATCAAAGTTGCATGCATGTCCTCGCAAACGTCGTACCAGTCTCATATCCGACTGTTTTCACAACGGTTTTACCCCCGTACATCCACCTCAAATAGACAAATGCTTACTTGTTGGGCATGCGCTGGCGGAACCCGCTTCACACGCGGGCACTATGGCATACGCGAGGCTCGCGATCCCGTCGCGAGCCGGCGATGGCAGTAAAGTTGCACCGGATCGGCGAACGAAAATCGTCGTCGAGAGGGAGCACTCCGATGGAGGCGGCAAAGACCAGGGTGGACACGGGCGGCCCGCTCGGCGTCGGGCGTGGCCCGTGGTGGGCGAGCGACAGCCTTGTCGACATGGCCCAGAGCGAACCTGAACCCGAGCGCCTCAAGATCGACTGCCAGCCGCAGTCGGTGGTCGTCGATCTCAACCGCACGGCCGTCGTCATCATCGACATGCAGAACGACTTCTGTGCCGAGGGCGGCTGGTGCGACGGCTATCTCGGCGTCGACATCTCGCCCGACCGCGCCCCGATCGCACCCCTCACCCGTCTCTTGCCGAAGCTCCGCGAGGCGGGCGTGGCCGTCATCTGGGTCAACTGGGGCAACCGGCCCGACCTCGCCAACATGCCCCCCAACCAGATTCACCTCTACAAACCGCGCGGACAGGGGATCGGCCTCGGCGACCCGCTGCCGACGAACGGCGCACCGGTGCTTCAGAAGGACTCATGGGCGGCGGCGGTAGTCGACGAACTGCCGCAGGAGCCGGGGGACATCAAGGTCGACAAATACCGCATCAGCGGTTTCTGGGACACACCACTCGATTCGATCCTCCGCAATCACGGCATCCGTTCGATCCTGTTCGCCGGGGTCAACACCGACCAGTGCGTCCTCCACACGCTGACCGATGCGAACTTCCTCGGCTACGGCTGCATCCTCGTCGAGGACTGCTGCGGTACGACCTCGCCTGACTTCTGCACCGAGGCGACGGTGTGGAACGTGAAGAAGTGCTTCGGCTTCGTCACCGACACCGCGGCCATCCTCCATGCCCTGTCGCAGCGCGGCGGAGCCTGAACGGACCGGACGTGAATCCCGCGACGGCCAGCTTCGACGACCCGGTCGGCGCCTTCGTCCCCGGCGGGCGGACGATCGTGTCCGGCGCCGCCGACGGCCCCCTCGCCGGCCTGACGTTCGCCGTCAAGGATCTGATCGATGTCGCGGGGCTTCCCACCGGCGCCGGCAACCCCGACTGGCTGCGGACGCATCGCATTCCACAGCGCTCGGCCCCGGCGGTCGATCAGTTGCTTCAGGCGGGCGCGACCCTTGCCGGCAAGACCGTGACCGACGAGCTTGCCTTCAGCCTCGAGGGCGCCAACGCCCATTACGGCACGCCGCTGAACCCCGCCGCGCCCGGCCGGATTCCGGGCGGCTCGTCGAGCGGCTCGGCGGCGGCGGTGGCGGCCGGACTTGTCGACTTCGCCCTCGGCACCGATACCGGAGGTTCGGTGCGCGTGCCCGCTGCGTTCTGCGGCATCCCCGGCTTCCGCCCCAGCCACGGCCGCGTATCGCTGGAGGGCGTCGTGCCCTTCGCCCCCAGCTACGACACCGTGGGCTGGATGGCGCGGGACGCCGAAACCCTGTGGCGGGTCGGCCGCGTGCTGGTCGGACCCGGCGACGCTTCGCCGCCGAACCGGCTGCTGTGGGCGCGGGATGCCTTCTCGCTCTGCGACGCCGGAGTCGCCGCCGCGGCGCGCGCCGTCGCCGAGGCATGGGGCATCGACGGCGAGATCGATGCGTTCGAGCGCGGTGCGGAGTCGGCCTTTGGCTGCTACCGGGTGCTTCAGGGCGCCGAGATCTGGTCAACCCACGGCGCCTGGATCCGCTCGTTCCGCCCTCGCTTCGGAGAGGCCATCGCCGCGCGCTTCGCCGATGCGGCTACCATTACCGATGCCGACATCGCGACGTGGCGGCCGGCCCGGCAGGCGATGGGCAAACGGCTCGAAGCGATTCTTGCCGACGGGGTGGCGCTGGTTCTTCCCACTGCGCCGGGTCAGGCCCTGCCCCTCGATATCTCGGCGGAGGATCTGGGCGACTTCTACGGCCGCGCCCTCGCCCTGGGCGCCATTGCCGGCCATGCCGGACTGCCCCAGGTGACCTTGCCGGTCACCGGGCCCGGAGGCCTGCCGATCGGCCTCTCCATCGTCGGCAAATCCGGCAGCGACGTAGCGCTCCTCTCCCTGGCGCGGAGAGTGTCCTAGGAGGGCGCACGTGACGTCCAGAGAACCTGCCAGCCACGACCTCGCCCCGAGAGCCGGGCCTTCACGCCGCGGCGGCGAAGCCAGGGGCGGTCGCGGGACGGCCTGCCCGGAGCGGCAAGGACCGGGTTCGCGCTCCACGGCTTCGCCGGGTCTCGGACTAACCGGATCGTCAAGAAGGCGGGATCCAAACCGCGGATGCTCTACTACTTCATGCCGACTTTGCCAGGAAGGCATCTCGGACACACGCGACCATGCACTCTCGGCCATTTGCAGGAACCGCAGGCGAAGACTCGGTGTCCCCCTTTCGAGCGCCCCCGGTCTCTGTTATTTTAGGAGATAAAGAAAAGGGTGCGGGATGAAACTGAAGGGGGATTCGAGCACGACGCGGGCCTTGAACCGCCGGCTCATTCTCAATCAGATCCGTCGGAACGGTCCCATGAGCCGGTCGGCCCTGACCGCCGCCGTCGGACTGAGCCCCGCTGCCGTGACGTTTGTGACGGCCGAGTTGATCGCCGAGGGGCTGCTGGTCGAGGGCGAAGCGCAGCTTGGAGCCGCGGGCCGCCGGCCGATACCGCTTGAGATCGACTACGCCTCGAAGCTGTCCCTCGGCATCAAAGTGAGCGTCGACAATATCCGCGGCGTCATCACCGACCTTTCGACGCGCATCATCGGCGAAGTCGTGCTGCCCCTTGCGGACCACGCCCCCGACACCGTGGTCCGAGTGGTGGCGGCAGCGACCGATCACCTCGTCGCTGAAGCCGGCGCCACGCGCGACCGGGTCATCGGCGTTGGCCTCGCCGTCTCCGGTCAGGTCGATGCCGAAAAAGGCATCTGCCGCCAGGAACAACGCTTCGGCTGGCGCGACGTGCCGCTCGCCGGCCTCCTGGCCGAGCTTCTCGATGTGCCCGTGTGGGTCGACAACGACGCCAACGCCTACGCCGTGTCCCAGCATCTCTTCGGCCATGGCCGCGGCCGTCACAGCATCGCCGCGATCGCCGTCGGGCGCGGCATCGGCGCCGGCCTGGTCTCCAACAGTCAGCTCCATCGCGGCGCAAGCGGCGCCGCCGGCGAATTCGGTCACAGTTTCGAGCAGCGCGGGCGGCGTTGCGAATGCGGCCGCGACGGTTGCCTCGAGACCTGGTGCGGCGATATCGGCCTCCTGCAGACATGGCGGGAGCGCGATCCCGGATCGGACGGCAAGGACATCAACGATCTGGCGGCGGCCGTCGCGGCCGGAGATCCCGTCGCCGTGGCGATCATCGAGGACTCCGCGCAGCGCCTGGGTCGCCACGTCGCCAGTCTCGTCAACGTCTTCGATCCCGAGATCATCGTCTTCGGCGGCGAAGGCGTCCGCTTCGGACGGCGCCTCATCGACCCGATCCGCAAGCTCCTCGGCGAGTACTGCTACTCCGGCCCGCGGCCGATAGCGATCGACTGGGAAGGGACGGGCTGGGCGCGCGGCGCCGCCGCCCTCGCCGTCCAGCATTTCTTCAACTTCGAGGCAACAGGAGGGTACTCGCCGGAAAGGAAGGACAAGGACCATCATCGCGCTGCGTGAATGAAACAGAAGCGCCCGACGCTGCGGTCAACGTGCGTTCGAGGCCGATCTCCAAGGGAGGGGATACCATGAGGAAATGCGCGACTCTCGCGGCCGGAGCGGCCGTGCTGGCACTGGCCTTCGCCGGGACGGCGAACGCCCAGCCGAAGACCAACATGCTGCACCAGTGGGCTACCGGCTCCGACGCCGCGGCCATCGCCAAGCTCGGCGAGATGTTCACGGCCGCCGGCGGCGTCTGGGAGCAGACCGCCATCGCGGGCCATACTGCGAACACGCTCGCCAAGCTCCGCGCCGACGTGGTCGCCGGCAACGCGCCGCCTGCGGTCCAGCTCAAGGGGCCGGAGATCGCCGAGTGGAATGCCACGGGCGGCACCGCCAACCTTGACGAGCTCGCCGCCGAGGAGAAGTGGGACGAGGTGGTTGCGCCCGAGCTCCTGCCGGTGATGAAGCCGACCGGCAACTGGGTCGCGGCGCCCATGAACATCCACCGCATCAACTGGATCTGGGCCAACAAGAGCGTCCTCGACGCGGCCGGCATCACCGAGCTGCCCAAGACCTGGGCCGACTTCAACGCGGACTGCGAGAAGGTGATCGCCATCGGCAAGACCTGCCTCGCCCACATGTCCGCCGACTGGACCGACGCCACCACCTTCGAGGTCGTGGTCTACGGCCAGGACATCGACCTCTTCCGCAAGGCCTTCGTCGAGGGCGACATCGACGCCCTGCGCAGCCCCGGGATGGTCAAGGCCTTCGAGCAGATGCGGCTGATGGTGTCGAAGTACATGGACCCGGCGATCGCCGGCCGCGACTACGACACCGCCTCCAACATGATGGCCAACGGCGATGCCGCCTTCTTCATCATGGGCGACTGGGAGATCGGCGTGCTGCTCGCCGCCGGCTTCAAGCCGGGCGAGGACATCCTGTGCGGCCAGGCACCGACCGACTGGGGCCAGGCGGGCTTCATCCTCAACTCCGACTCGGTCGTGTTCTTCAAGCAGAAGGACCCGGACTACATCGAAGGCCAGAAGCTGCTCGCCTCGACCATCCTCTCGCCTGAGTTCCAGACCATCTTCAACCAGGCGAAAGGCTCGATTCCGGCCCGGCTCGACGTCGATCTTTCGAGCGGCTTCAACCCCTGCCAGCAGGTCTCGCAGAAGGACCTTCAGGCCTCGATCGCGGCCGGCACGCTGGTTCGCTCCATGGCCCACAACATGACGGTGCTGCAGAAGTACCGGGGCGCGATGATGGAGACGATCACCGAGTTCGTGAATTCCCCCGACATGTCTCCGGAGGAAGCCGCCAACGTCATGGCCGACGCCGTCGAAGCCCAGATGTAGGCTTCGTCTGAAACGTGGAAGCCGCGGCGGCTCGCCGCCGCGGCCTCTCACGCTCCGGGGAGGGGAACAGTGTCCGAGACGATTCCGATGGCGCCGCCGGCGCCGCAGCGGAAGGGTCGGTTGCGGGATCGGGCGGCCACGTGGCTGCCGATCGCGGTGCTGGGTCCGTCCCTCTTCGCGACCTTCGTCTACGTCTTCGTTTTCACCGGCTGGACGCTTTACATCTCGCTGTCCAACTCCTCGCTGCTGCCCTCCTACGAGTTCGTGGGCTTCGAGCACTACGCCTCGCTGTGGGAGAACCGGCGCTGGAACGTCGCCTACACCAACCTCTTCATCTTCAGCGTCCTCTACGTGATCGGCACGATGGTGGTGGGGCTCCTGCTTGCCATCCTGATCGACCAGCGGGTGCGCGCGGAATCGGTGTGGCGGACGATCTACCTGTACCCCCTCGCCGTCTCGTTCGTCGTGACCGGCACGGTCTGGAGCTGGCTCTACAGCCCGACCTCCGGCATCGAGTTCCTGGTGCGCGGTCTCGGGTTCGAGAGCTTCACCTTCGCCTGGACCACCAGCCGTGAGCTCGCGCTCTATGCGATCGTCCTCACCGGCGTATGGCAGGCGTCGGGTTTCGCCATGGCGCTGTTCCTCGCCGGCCTCCGCTCGGTCGACCAGGACCTGATCAAGGCGGCCCAGATCGACGGCGCCTCGATGTTCCGCATCTACCGCCGCATCATGATCCCGGCCATCGGCCCGATCTTCATCGCCGTTCTGGTCGTCCTCCTCCAGTTCGCCATCAAGACCTTCGACCTTGCCATCGCGCTCACCGGCGGTGGCCCCGGCATTGCCACCACCTTTCCGGCGATCTACGTCTACGACCTCATGTTCCAGCGCGGACAGATTGCCGAGGGCGCGGCGGCAGCGATCATGATCCTCCTCGCGCTCGCGGTTGTGCTCGTCCCCTATTCCCTGTGGCGGGTGTGGCGCCGCCGCTTCGAGTTGCAGATATGACCGCCGTCGCTGCCTACGACCCGCTCGCCACGGCCGGCGCCTGGCGCCGATCGCGCGCCAAGATCGGCGTCTACGTCGTGCTCGGCATCTTCGCCGCGTGGTACCTGCTGCCGCTCTTCGTGGTCATCCTCAACTCGTTCCGCGACCTGCCGGAGATCGCCGAGAACGGCCTCATCGCCCTGCCGCGGAGCTTCTCCTTCTCCGCCTGGGGCGAGGCCTGGAGCAGCTTCTGCGTCGGCGGCACCTGCGAGGGCATGCAGCGCAATTTCTACAATTCGCTGATGATGACGATCCCCGCGACCATCATCTCGACCGCCTTCGGCGCCGTGAACGGCTACATCCTGTCGAAATGGCGGTTCCGCGGCTCCGAGTGGCTGTTCGGCGCCATGACCCTCGGCGTGTTCATGCCGGGCCAGATCGCCCTCATGCCCTGGGCCTTCATTCTCGGCAACCTCGGGCTCACCAACACCATCAGCGGCCTCGTCCTCATCCACGTCGTCCAGGGCATTTCCTTCACGACGCTGTTCTGCCGCAACTACTACCTCTCGATCCCCGACGACCTGATCAAGGCGGCCCGCATCGACGGCGCCGGATTCTGGCGCATCTTCCGCCGGATCATCCTGCCGCTCTCGCCGCCGATCCTGATCGTCACGGTGATCTGGCAGTTCACCGGAATCTGGAACGAGTTCCTCTACGCGGTGGTGTTCTCCTCCGGCCGCGGCCAGCCGATCACCGCCGCGCTGATCGCGCTCTCGACCAACGGCACCAACGTCCGGACCTATGACGTGATGAGTGCGGCGGTTCTGATTGGCGCGCTGCCGCCGCTGCTCATCTACTTCTTCGGCGGCCGCTACTTCATCCGGGGCCTCACTCAGGGCGCGATAAAATAGGGACTGGCCATGGCGTCGCTGACCATCCGCAATCTCTCCAAGAGCTTTGGCGCCGTCGAGGTGCTGAAGGGCATCGAGCTCGAGGCCCAGGCCGGGGAGTTCGTCGTTCTGGTCGGGCCATCGGGCTGCGGCAAGTCGACCCTGCTGGCAATGATCGCCGGTCTCGAGACGGTCACCGCGGGCGAGATCTCCATCGGTGGCCGGATCGTCAACAGCGTTCCGCCCAAGGACCGCGACATCGCCATGGTGTTCCAGTCCTACGCGCTCTACCCGACCATGACGGTGCGCCAGAACATCACCTTCGGCATGGAGAGCCGCCGGGTACCGAAGGCCGAGCAGGACGCGGCGGTGGCGCGCGTCGCCGCCCTCCTCAAGATCGACCAGCTCCTGCATCGCAAACCGTCCCAGCTTTCCGGCGGCCAGCGCCAGCGGGTCGCCATGGGACGGGCTCTGGTCCGGGATCCCCTGCTCTTCCTGTTTGACGAGCCGCTTTCCAATCTCGACGCCAAGCTTCGGGTCGAAATGCGGACCGAGATCAAGAAGCTCTACAAGACCCTCGGCAAGACCACCGTCTACGTCACCCACGACCAGNNGACCAGGTCGAGGCGATGACCCTTGCCTCCCGCATCGCCGTGATGCATCAGGGCCGCCTGCAACAGTTCGCCGAGCCCAGCGTCGTCTACGAGCGGCCGGCGAACATCTTCGTCGCCGGCTTCATGGGATCACCATCAATGAACTTTCTGCCGGCCGAGGTGGCGTCCGGTGACAGCGGCCCGATGATCGCCCTTACCGACAAAGGCGGCCGCGCGTTGCTACCGCTGCCCGCCGACACCGCGGCCCGCCTCCAGCCAGGCCGGAAGGTCGTGCTCGGCATCCGGCCCGAGCACTTAACCCGCCACGATCCGGAGCGTCCACCGAAAGCCTCGCTTGGACGCCTCGACGCGCCCGTCGAAGTGGTCGAGCCGACCGGCGCGGAGACCATCGTCATCGTCCGGGTCGGCGAGCGGGAGGTCACGGCGCGCTTCGAGCCCGATCTTGCCCCCCGCGAGGGCTCCACCGTCGTGCTCGCGGTCGACATGGGCAAGGCCTGCCTGTTCGACCCCGACACCGAACGTCTGCTCTGAACAGGAAGCACCAGGTTGTCCTTCGCGCACTATCCGAGTCTGCAGGACCGCGTGGTCCTGATCACCGGTGGCGGCTCCGGCATCGGCGCCGCCATGACCGGAGCGTTCGCCGAACAGGGGGGACGGGTCGCCTTCATCGACATTGATGAAGCCGCGTCGCGATCCCTGGCCGATCGGCTCTCGGGGGCACGTCATCCGCCCCGCTTCTATCGCTGCGACCTCGCCGACATCACCGCGCTCCAGACGACGATCGCCGATATCCGGCAAACGCTCGGTCCCGTCGCAGTCCTCGTCAACAACGCCGCGAACGACGAGCGCCACGCCGTCGATGACGTGACCACGGCGTACTGGGAGGCCGCGATGAACGTCAATCTGCGCCACCAGTTCTTCGCCGCCCAGGCCGTCCGTCCGCATATGAAGGCGATCGGCGGAGGGTCGATCGTCAATCTGTCCTCGACAGCCTGGATGTTCGGCGGCAGCGACTTCGCGGTCTATGCAACCGCCAAGGCCGGCGTCGTCGGCCTGACCAACGCGCTCGCCCGCGCCTTCGGGGATGACCTGATCCGGGTCAACGCCATTGCCCCCGGCGCGGTGATGACCGAGAAGCAGCTTCGCCTCTGGTACACCGACGAGACCGCCGACGCCATGGCGCAGCGCCAGTTGATCAAGCAACGGCTGCTACCCGAGGAGGTCGCCCGTGCCGCGCTGTTCCTCGCCGCCGACGACAGCCGGATGATCACCAAGCAGTGCCTGCTCGTCGACGCGGGAATCCGCTGATGGTCGACATCGGTCTCAACCCCTACGGCCTGACCTACACGCTGGGGCTCCAGGGGCGCGGCACGGCGCGCGCCAACCCCGACGGACGCGGCCTCAAGGGCTTCATCGCCATCGCCGAAGAGCTCGGCGCTCGCACGCTTGAGATCTTCGAGCCCTGGCTTGCCGAGATGGACAAGCCCGGGCTCGCCCGCCTCAAGGAGCGGCTGGACCGCCTCGGCATGACGCCGGTGGTGAGCGGCGGCCTGATGATGGGGCCGGTCGACCGGGCCATCCGCATCGCGGCCGCCCTCGACGCCAAGGTGATCCGGCTCGGCCTGACGACCGTCCTCTGTGGCGATCGGGCCGCCCTCGGCGCCGAATGGCCGGCGCTGGTCGACAAGGTCCGGCAGGCCCTTCGCGCCGCGGCGCCGCACGCCGAAGACGCCGGCGTTCGCCTCGCCATCGAGAACCATCAGGATTTCGGGAGCGCCGAGCTCGTCGCCTTCTGCGAAGACGTCGGGCCGGCACTGGGCATCTGCTACGACACCGGCAACTCCTTCCCGGTCGCCGAGGCGCCGCTCGCCTTCACCGAGGTCGTCGCGCCGCATGTCATCCACCTCCATCTCAAGGACTACCGCGTCCAGTTCACCGACGAAGGCTATCGGCTCGTCCGCTGCGCCATCGGCGACGGCGCCGTGCCGATCGCCGAGATCGTAGCCACGGTATCCGCCCATCACCCGCGACTTGGCGCCGTACTGGAGCCGGGCGCGCTCGAGGCGCGTCATGTGCGCCTGCTGACGCCATCGTGGTGGCAAGGCTATCCCGCCCGAAGCGCGCCGGCGCTGGCGGCCTGCCTCGCCGCCGCGCGCCACCGCCGGCTTTCAGATGACGCCGACTTCCGGACGCCGTGGGAGCGCGGCGAGGACGGCGCGCTCGACACCTACGAGATGGACATGATCCGCAAGAGCGCCGCCAACATGCGCGCGCTGGGACTGATGGAGAGCAAGCAATGAGCGGGGAATTGGCGGGCAAGGTGGCCTTCGTCACCGGTTCGGGGCGTGGCCTGGGGCGGGTCATGGCGGAGAGGATCGCCGAGCTCGGCGCCGACGTCGCCATGCACGACATCGACTGGACGGCGCCGGCGAAGTACGGCGAGTTCCCCGATGTCGGCGTTTCCGCCGCCGAGCTTGGCAAGAAATACGGCGTCCGGACCGTGGCCGTGACCGGCAATATCGGCGACCCCGAAGCCGTCCGGAAGATGAAGGAGGATATCAACCGGGGGCTCGGCGAAGTCGAGATCCTGGTCAACTGCGCCGGCGGCGATATCGGCGCCTCGGGCAACAAGCCCGACCCCAACAACGCCCTCCATATCTCGTTCGAGGACATCCGGACGCTGACCAACAACAACCTGATCGGCACGATGCTGATGTGTCAGGCCTTCGTCCCGCCGATGGTCGAGCGGGGACGCGGCTGCGTCGTCAATATCGCCTCTGCGGCGGCCCATCTCGGCGTTTCGCCGGAGGCGGTCTATGCGACCCTCAAGGCCGCCGTCGTCCACTACACGCGGTGCCTGGCGAAGGAGCTGATCGAGACCGGGGTGCGCATCAATGCCGTCAGTCCGGGGCCGACCAAGACCGCCCGCTTCCAGGCGACGCGAAAGCTCGATCCGCTCCGCATGCAGGTCGGCAAGTCGCTGAACCGCTACGCCGAGCCGGCGGAAGTGGCCGAGGCGGTCGCGTTCCTCGCCTCGCCGCGCGCCCGCTTCATCAACGGGCAGGTCATCCGGGTCGACGGCGGGATCACCCTGTTTCCGGGGTAGACAGGCAGGCTCCCCTACCCGTCCTCGCGCCGGGACTCGAAGTACGAGGCGACATAGGCGTGCATCGCCGGCTTCGTCGAGCTCCATCGCCAGGCTCCTCCCTCGCTGACGGCGATGTCGCGATAGGGATCGAAGCCGAATTGGCTGAAGTCGACATGGCGCTGCGCATACTGCCGGTCGTCGATCCGCCCATGCCAGAGGTGGAAGGCGTCGCCCTCGATCACGCCGATGTTGCCGGCAATCGCCTCGGCGACAGGCCTCGCCCAGGCGAGGTAGTGCTCGGCCCGTGCCTCGCCCATTCGGTGACGGTCGATGACGAAGTCGAAGAGCCCGTGGAAAGCGGCGACGAGCGCGCTGTCGCCGCCGCCGACGACGCACGCGTCGTAGAAGCCGAACGCCTCCAGGACATCGCGACGGATTGCCCAGGCGGGGCTCGCCGAGTAGGCATGCGCCGACGCGGTTCGAACGGCCGACAGGCATTGGCGGGCTGACTTGCCGGATCGCACGGCGCGGGACAGCGCCTCGAGCCGAGCTTCGCCGGACCCGACACGGAGATCGTCGGGCGAAGCGCCGGCCGGCATGAGATTGAGGTGACCGAACAGCTGGACGACCGGCACATCACCAAGGGCAGCAAGCGCCTGTTCCCACCAGTCCGGCCGTTCAAAGATGATGTCGCTGTCGATCCAGGCGACGTGACGGCACGTCGCGGGCAAGGCCGTCAGCCCGACATTGAGCAAGCGCTCCTTCTGCCACATCACGTCCCCGATGGCAGTTTGAAGCACGATGTCGGCATCGCCCGGCCCGAGTTCGAACCCGTTGAAGCCGAGTTCGACGACGAGGAGCGGGATGCTCAGTCTCTCGCGGAAATGCCTGAAGTTCTCGCGGCGACGTCGATAGCCGGCCGGGTTGAAGTAGGCCGCGATGGCCCAAATGCCTCCGTCCCGAACCACAGTGCCCATCTCCTGCATCGACGTCGTCAAGCAAAGCCCTCAGCCATCCCGCAGGACGAGACCAACCGAAGGACCAGTCTCATCGATGCCGAGCCACCTCTGACGGCCGCGACATTCCCCGTGCCGCGCGTGGCCAATCCCCGACGCCGTGGAGCCGACAGTGTGGCGCCCGTGCTGCTGCGTGCCGCCGGGCGTGCGCGATGGTGCGGACGGTGGGGATCGAACCCACATGGAGTTGCCTCCGAGGGATTTTAAGTCCCTTGCGTCTACCGGTTCCGCCACGTCCGCCTCACCCGCTCTCGGTAAGACCCGGCGACCCTGAAAACAAGCGGAAGGCGCGTTCGGGCACCATCGGGCGATCATGGACGACATGACGTAAGATATATCTTGACCAAACGAGAATACGGTATTAGATGCATCTTACGATATAACGTAAGGAGCAGACCATGCATCACCATCGACACTGTCACGGTCATGAGCACCATGCCGCAGGACGCCGCGGTTTCCGCGGCCCGCCCTTCGCCGGCGGCCCGTTTGGCGGTCCCCTGCGGGGTGGTCCCGGCGGCCCGTTCCGCAGCGGCCGAATGATCGGGGACGGCGACCTCCGGCTCATCGTGCTGACCCTCCTCGCCGAGCAGCCGCGCCATGGCTACGACATCATCAAGGCCCTGGAGGAGCGGTCGCACGGTGCCTACAGCCCCAGCCCGGGCGTGGTCTATCCGACCCTCACCTATCTCGAGGAGGCGGGCTACGCCGACGCGTCGGCCGAGGGCAACAAGAAGGTCTATGCCATCACCGACGCTGGCCGGTCCCACCTCGAGTCAAATCGCGAGGTCGCCGATCGCATCCTCGGCGCCATGGAAGCGTTTGGCGCCAAGATGGCGAAGGCGCGGGCCTGGTTCTACCGCAGCGAGGACGGCGGCAGCGACATCCCCGGCGTCATCTCCGAGGTCAACGACGCACGCCGCGCGCTGAAGAGCGCAATCGCCGACCGGCTCGAGGCATCCGAGCAGACCCAGCGCGCCATGGCCGAAATCCTCCGCGAAGCTGCCGAGGCGATCCGGGCGCTCGGGAGCGACGGCGACGCGACGGACGCCTAGAAGGACGGGCGGCGGCGCGACTCCGGCGCCGCCGCACATATTCGACCGACGGCGACGAGGCTAGTCCTTCGCAAGGAACGCCTTGAACGCCTCGTCGTAGCCGCCGTGCCAGCGCGACAGAGGCGGACGATTCTCAGCGATGTCGCCCGCGCCCCACAGAACGCGCTTGCGGTCGGTCTCCCACGACACCTCGTTGTCCGGGCAGATGATGTAGAAGTCCCCCCGCGCGGTGCGCTCGAAGAGGAGGTCGATCACCTGCTCCGGCCACCACGCGCCAGCAGGCTTTTCGGCGCGCCCGCCCGCCGTGAGCTTGGTGTGGGTCCAGCCCGGCACCAGAAGATGGGCGGTGACCTTGCAACCCGGCGTGCTGCGCAGCGCATGCTGCAGCCCCTCGGTGATCACCTTCACCCCAGCCTTCGATACGTTGTAGGCGGTGTCGCCCGGGGGGCAAGTGATGCCCTGTTTCGATCCGGTGTTGACGATCATCGCCGCGTTGCCCTGGGCAATGATCACCTCGCTGAAAGCGTGGACACCGTTGATCACGCCCCAGAGGTTGACGCCGAGTACGCGCTGCCAGCGGTCGTAGTGATCGAACGGACCACCGCCCGGCCCCGTACCGGCGTTGTTCATCAGCACCGCAACATCGCCGAAGGCGGCATAGGCGCGATCCTTGAGGGCCCGGACCTCCTCTATCTTGCTGACGTCGCACGGCACGGTGACGACCTCGGCACCGGGACTCTCTGACGTGATCGCCCCGGCCGCAGCGTCGAGTTCCCTGGCGTCCAGATCGGCGAGCAGCACCTTCATGCCAAGCCCGGCGAACCGCTTGGCGGCGGCGAGCCCGATGCCGCTGGCGCCACCGGTGATGACGGCGGCGCGGCCCGGCTGGATGGCGGGATGATGGCGCATGATCGGACTCCTTCTCGGTAGGCACGGTGGTGCCGGGTTGGTGGACCATAACGGCGCCGGAACGCAACGTCACATCGCGCTGCAGCTGGATCGTGCTGAACCCCGGTTGAACGGCGGCATCGGAGTGCGTTCAGACCTGTGCGGCGAGTATGGGCGTAGGTCGATCAAGCAACCCGAGGTGGATACCGATGAAAGCCATGTTCGCAGCCGCCTGCGTCGCCGCCGCACTCCTCGCGAGCCCCGCTGGCGCGGCACCCGCTCCTGACCGGCCGGTCATCGACGAAGGCACCGTCTTCGACGAGCTCAGCGCCCTCGGCTTCGACCTCGGCAAGTTCCATCCGGACTACGCCGGCCGCTTCCCCTACCGGTAGCGCTCACACCATCACGGCGTCGAGCATGGCGCGATAATCCGCTGCCGACGCAGCGCGCGGGTTGGTGGCGTGGCTGTGATCGAGCAGCGCCCGTTCGACCACCCATGGCAGCACGTCCTCCGTCAGCCCGAGGGTCTCCAAGCCCTTGGCGATACCGAGCCGCTGGTTGAGCGCGGCAACGGCGTCGGCGAGGTCATTGTCAGCGGGGATGCCCATCGCCGCCTTGAGTCGGGCCATCTTCTCGCCGGCCGCAGCCTCGTTGAAGCGCAGCACCGGCGGCAACAGGATGGCGTTGAGCGTGCCGTGATGAAGGCTGGGCGACTTCAGCCCGCCAAGCGCATGGGACAGCGCGTGCACCGCGCCGAGGCCCTTCTGGAATGTGAGCCCGCCTTCGAGCGCCCCCATCATCATCTCGGTCCGCGCGGCGAGATCGGCGCCATGCGACACCGCCCGGTCGATCGCGCTCCAGATCCGCCCAGCGCCATCGAGCGCAATCGCCTCGGCCGGCGGGTTGAAGCGCGGTGAGAGGAACGTCTCGATGCAATGGGACAGTGCGTCAAGGCCGGTCGCCGCAGTCAGTCCCGGCGGCAGGCCGACGGTCAGCTCGGGGTCGCAGATGGCCCGCTTCGGAATCAAGTGGGGGCTGATGAAGCCGAGCTTGCGGCCATCGTCGAGGGTGATCAGCGCCGCGCGTCCGACCTCCGAGCCAGTGCCGGCTGTCGTCGGGATGGCAATGACCGGAGCGACCGCCGCCGTGATCCGGGGGATGCCGCCGAGGATGGCGGCGTAGCTCTCGAGCGGGCCGGAATGGGTGGCAAGGAGCGCCACGCCCTTGGCGAGGTCGATGGGCGAGCCGCCCCCGGCGGCGACCAGGCCGTCACATCGGGCCGCGCGATAGACGGCGAGCGCGGCGGCACACGCCGACTCGGTCGGATTGGTCGGGACATCGAGAAAGGTTGCAGAACCGGCCGGGCACAGCGCCGCAATGCGACCGACCAGCCCCGTTGCCTCGAGGCCGCGGTCGCTGACGATCAGCGGGCGCGATACGCCGACGGCGGCGAGCTGCTCGCCGAGGCCGCCGACGGCGCCAGCGCCGAATTCGATCGTAGTGAGATAGGTGATCGTCGCCATGGGAGTCTCCGAGGGTATCAGGCGGTGGGCGGGGAGAGCGGTTCAGCCGCCGTCGCCGACCAGACCGGCGGCCGCAATGCCCGCAAGGGCGGCGGCTTCGTCATTATCCGAGGTATCGCCCGAGATGCCGACTGCGCCCAGAACAGTACCTTCGCTGTCTTTGATCAGGACGCCGCCGGCACCCGGTACCACGGCCCCGACCGAATGGGCCACGCCGGCGAAGAAATGCGGGCGCTCGGCCGCCATTGTGGCCAAACGGCGGGACCCCAAGTTGAAGGCAAGGGCGCCGAGCGCCTTGCCCTGCGCCACCTCGAAACGACGGAGGCTGGTGCCGTCCTCGCTGGCGGCAGCAACGACCGCGGCGCGCTGGTCGAGAACCACGACCGAAAGCGGCTTGAAACTGGCACTGCGCGCGTGGGCAAGCGCCTGGCGCAGGATGGTGTCGGCGACGGCAAGGGTGAGCGGCATTCTGGACTCCCGACGATCAGAGACATGGTTGACATACGGACTTGGCACGCGACTCGCAACGCGGCAAAGGCAGCGCGCGAGGGACCGGCGGCTCCCACGCCCGCGATTGCGACGGGTCGCCCATCGTCCCGGGATCGCGCTTGAGCGCAACGGCGCTCCATGCCAACTAGCGCGCATGGCCGAATCCTCCCTCGATCCGCGGGTCCACGCTTACTCGCCTCAGCTTGCCGACGCCCGCCTCCGCGGGCAGGTCGAGGCAGAGACCTTCGTGGAAGGCACGACCAAGCGGGTTCGGGCGCCGTCCGCGCCGATGCGCGATCGCCCCGACGCTCACGCTCCGTTCAGCACCGAGCTTCTTCTTGGCGAAGTGGTCCGCGTCTTCGGCGACACGGACGACGGGTGGTCCTGGGTGCAGAACGAGACCGACCGCTATGTCGGGTTTCTCCGGACCGACGCGCTCGGCCCGCTCGATCCGCCGCCGACCCACCGCGTCACAGCGCTCCGCACGTTCGTCTATCCGGGTCCGGACATGAAGCTGCCGCCGACGGCGTCGCTGACCCTCGGCAGCCGCGTCGCACTGGGCGAGGAGGTGGAGACCCGCGGCATGCCGTTCCGGCTCCTCGCCGGGGGCAGCAAGGCGCTCATCGCCTCCCACGTCCTCCCCATCGATGCGCCGCCCGAACCGGACTATGTCGCCGTCGCCGAACGCTTTCTGCAGGTGCCCTATCTATGGGGTGGACGCACGAGCCTCGGTCTCGACTGCTCCGCCCTGGTTCAGCTCTCGCTGATGGCCGCCGGGATCGCCGCACCGCGCGACACCGACATGCAGTGCGGTCAGCTCGGGACGCCCGTGGAAGGCGGATCTAGTGGCGCACCACGGCGGGGTGACCTCGTATACTGGCCCGGCCATGTCGCGATCCTCGCTACGGCCGACCGCATCATTCACGCCAGCGGGCATCACATGACCGTGGTGGCAGAGCCCCTCGCGGTAGCCGTGGCACGGATATCGAAGTCGGCCGGGCTTTCGGCGGCCCTGAGGCGACTGTCTTCGCCAGACGACAGATAGCCTGGCCTTCAGGCCTTTCGACACCGCGGAGCCCGTTCAAATGCCTCCGGCCGGTGGACGAGACTGCCGGCGCCGCATGTGGCCCCACTAGTGGCCCGAGCCGCCCGAAATCTCTTCGCCTTCGACGACTGTCGCCGTCGCGTCGAGCATCGAGACTACGTCGCGGATCACGGCGGCCGCGTTCTTGCGGTAGTCGCGCTGCACCTCGTCGATCATCTTGCGCAATCGGTCGAGATCCATCCGCATCCCGGCCTCGGACGGCTTGGCCGTGCCCGCGACATAGGCCACCGAGCGGTAGTAATAGATCGCCTCGACCAGCATCGGCACGAGATCCTGCTCGTCGAGGTCGCGCTCCTCCATCACGCCGGCGAGCGCAGAGAAGAGCGCGTCCTGGTCCTCACGGATCAGGCGCTCACCTTGGGTCTCCCCGTCCGTCTCGTCATCCCCGCTCATGACTCACCCCGCCTCGCCCCTGGCGATCGGCGGCTGGAAGGTGTAGCCCATGTCCCAGGGGAAATAGATCCAGGTGTCCTGGCTGACCTCGGTGATGAAGGTGTCCACCAGCGGCCGGCCGGCGGGCTTGGCGTAGACGGTGGCATAGTGGCACTTCGGAACCATCTCGCGAACGAGGCGCGCGGTCTTGCCGGTGTCGACCAGATCGTCGATGACCAGGACGGCCGCGCCCTTGCCCTCGGCCAGATCGACGATGTCACGGCCAACCGGCTTCAGCACCTCGATGCCGCCCTGCTCCTTGTAGTCGTGGTAGGAGGCGACGCAGACCGTCTCGATCAGGCGGATGCCTAGCTCCCGGGCGATGATCGCCGCCGGCACGAGACCGCCGCGGGTCACGCAGACGATCGCCTCCCACTTGCCGCGATCGGCAAGCCGCCAGGACAGCGCCCGGGCGTCCCGGTGGAACTGGTCCCACGACACCGGGAAGGCCTTGTCGCTCCTCGGATCGCTCATTTCGGTCACCCCTCTTCTCTTCTTGTTGCGCGAGAGCCCATCGCGGCATCCCCACGCCAGCCTTCGCTCTTACAGGAAATGCGTCCCCTACAGGAGATGCGACGCCGTCGGGCCAGCGGCCTTCTCCGCATCAGCCGGCGCCGAGACGCGCCTTGACCTCCGCCAGCATCGCCGCGACGGCAGCCTCCGCCGCAACGAGGCGCGACTCCTCCCGCGAACGCAGGACCAGGGTCGTGGTGAAGCCGGTCGCCGGGTCGAAGCTCGGGTAGCTGCCCATCGAAACATCGGGAAAGTCGGCCTGGATGGCGCCGAGCGCCGAGGCGATGTCACCCTCCTTGAGGCCGGCCGCGAGCGAGCGGGAGAGCATCTTCTTGCCCGTCGCAAGGCGCGGCGCCAGCGCGTCGAGCATCGCCTGCATGATCGAGGGGACGCCGGCCATGACGTGGACGTTGCCGATCGAAAAGCCGGGCGCCTTCGAGACAGAATTCTCGATCAGGGCCGCCCCTTCCGGAATCCGGGCCATGCGAAGCCGTGCCTCGTTGAGCTGATCCTTGGGGATGCGCTCGAGCAGGAGCGCGACCGCGCGCGGATCGACGTCGATCGGTACGCCGAAGGCCCTAGCCACAGAATCGGCGGTGATATCGTCGTGGGTCGGGCCGATGCCGCCGGTCGTGAAGACGTGGTCATACCGGCTGCGGAGGGCATTGAGGGCGGCGACGATCTCGCCCTCGACATCGGGGACCACCCTCACCTCGCGAAGGTCAATGCCGATATTGGTCAGGTACTCGGCGATGTAGCCGATGTTCTTGTCCTTGGTGCGGCCGGACAGAATCTCGTCGCCGATCACCAGGATGGCCGCCGTCACCACCCGCGAACTGCTCGAATCGGCCATGGTCTCTCCACTTCGGGGCTCTGCGCCGGCGAACTGCCGCGATGATTCCGGTCCCCGCGGCTTTGCGCTAGCGCAAAGTGCGGTTCTTCGCGACAGGCTTGATTGGGGCTCGAAATCTGACCGGACCTCGATCATGCGCCCAGAACTTGCCGCCCGCTATGCCGACGAGCGGCTTCCTCGCTACACGAGCTACCCGACAGCCCCGCATTTCAGCGCCAGCGTCGGTCCCGGCGCCTATGGCGAATGGCTGGAGGAAGTGCCGCGGGACGCCACGGCCTCGCTCTACCTCCACGTCCCGTTCTGCCGGCGAATGTGCTGGTATTGCGGCTGCAACACATCGGTGGCAAGCCGCCACCAGCCGGTGAGCGACTATCTGACGGCGCTCGACGCCGAGATCGGCATGGTCGCCGAGCGCCTGCCTGGCCGACTCGCGGTGAGCCATGTCCACTTCGGCGGCGGGACGCCGACGATCATCCGACCCGACGAGTTGCTCGGACTCATGGCGCGGCTTCGTGCGGCCTTCGACACCCGACCCGACGCCGAGGTCGCCATCGAAATCGATCCGCGCGTGCTGACGGCCGCAATGGCCGCGACGCTGGGCGAGGCTGGCTTCACACGCGCCAGCCTCGGGGTCCAGAGTCTCGATCCGGTTGTGCAGGGGGCGATCAACCGCCACCAGAGCCTCGAGGAGACGGCGGAAGCGGTCGCGCGGCTCCGCGCTGCGGGGATTGAAGGCCTGAACCTCGATCTCATCTACGGTTTGCCGCATCAGACCGTCGCCTCCTCCGTCGAGACAGCAAAGGCCTGCCTTACGCTGCGGCCCGACCGTTTCTCCGTGTTCGGCTATGCGCATGTGCCGGGCTTCAAGCGCCACCAGCGCAAGATCGATACCGGCACCCTCCCGGATGGCAGCGAGCGCAATGCCCAGGCCGACGCGATCGCCGCCGAGATCGAGGCCGCCGGCTACAAGCGCATCGGGCTCGACCATTTCGCCCTGCCCGACGACGCGATGGCGACGGCCGCCGCAAGCGGTGAGCTCCACCGCAATTTCCAGGGCTATACGACCGACGCCGCCGACATCCTGATCGGACTCGGCGCTTCGGCCATCGGCCACCTGCCGCAGGGCTACGTCCAGAACGCTCCCGTCACCCGCGACTACTGCGCGGCGATCGATCGCGGAGGCCTGGCGACGGTGCGCGGCTTCGCGCTGGGCGGGGACGACCGGCTCCGAGCCGACCTGATCGAGCGGCTGATGTGCGACTACCGTGTCGATCTCGCCGATATCTGCAGCCGCCACGGCACTGGCGTCGAGGCCATCGCCGACGCCTTGCCGGCACTCGACCGGCTTGCGGCCGACGGCGTGCTCCGCCGCGAGGGCGGCGTGGTCGAAATGGCCGACGATGCCCGGACGCTGGTCCGCGTCGCGGCCGCGGCCTTCGACGCGTACCGGGGCAGTTCGGCCGCCATCCACAGCCGGGCGGTCTGAACCCCACCGGAGATTTGTGCGCCCGCCATCGCGTCGGTAGTGTCGCGACCCCGGACATGCGAGGGGGCATGCATTCATGAAAGCGTTCTATCTGGCGGCGTGCCTTGTCGGCACTGTGGTCCCGTGGCTGTTCTTCGGTTCGTTCTTCGCCGCGAACGGATTCGACATCATCGGCTTCGTCCGCGCCCTCTTCGCCAACGGCGCGGCGGCGGGTTTCTCCGCTGACGTTATCCTCTCGCTGCTGACCTTCCTGATCTGGTCGGCCACCGATGCGGCTCGGCGCCAAATCCGGCTATGGTGGCTGGTCCTGCCGGCCGGGTCCCTCGTCGGCCTGTCGCTCGCCCTGCCGCTCTACCTCTACCTGCGGGAAGACACCGCGGCTGCTTGACCATGCGCTTTCCCGGCCCGCTGATCGAAGCCCGCCTCATCCGCCGCTACAAGCGTTTCCTCGCCGATGTCGAGCTCGCCAACGGCTCGATCGTCACGGTTCATTGCGCCAATCCCGGATCCATGCTCGGCCTCGCCGAGCCGGGCATGCGCATTCTCCTGTCCCGTTCGAACAATTCCGCGCGGAAGCTGCCGCTATCGTGGGAGCTGGTGGAGGCCGACGGTGGCCTTGTCGGCATCAATACCGCCATTCCCAACCGAGTGGTCGAGGAGGCGCTCCGCGAGCGCGGGATTGCGCCACTTGCCGCCTATGGCGAGGTCCGCCGCGAAGTCGCCTACGGCAAGGCATCCCGGATCGACTTCCTGCTGCGTGAGGCGGGTCTTCCCGCCGCCTATGTCGAGGTCAAGAACGTCCATTTCTCTCGGACGCCCGGCCTCGCCGAGTTCCCGGATTCGGTAACGGCGCGAGGCGCGCGGCATCTCGATGAGCTGTCGGCGATGGTCGCCGCTGGTCACCGTGCCGTGATGCTCTACCTGGTCCAGAGGACCGACGCCGAGGCGCTCGGAATCTGCGGCGACCTCGATCCGACCTATGCCGCCGCCTTCCGCGGTGCGCGCGACGCCGGGGTCGAGATGCTCGCCTATCGCTGCCGCATCACGCCGGAGGAGATCGCTCTCGATTCCGCCATTGCGATCGCGGCGTGAGGCGCGGGATGCTTGTATCGGGGTTCGAAAATCGTCATATGCTGGATCAGGCAGCGTATGTGCGACACCCGCGGACGCGCGGGAATCGGGACAGGTCATGGTGAACTACGTCGAGGCGGTCCTCGCCCCCCTCAAGAACGACGGGCAGATCAAGCTCTACGGACCCGAGGCCTTTGCCGGGATGCGCAGGGCCGGCGGACTGGTCGCCGAGTGCCTCGACGCCATCAACGACATCGTTGCGCCGGGCGTGCCCACCCAGGTCATCGACGACTTCGTTTACGACTTCGCGATGAGCCATGGCGCCCTGCCGGCGACGCTCGGATACAAGGGCTACACCAAGTCGTCCTGCACCTCGATCAACCACGTCGTCTGTCATGGCATCCCCGGCGACAAGCCGCTCCGCGACGGGGACATCGTCAATATCGACGTTACCCTGATCGTCGATGGCTGGCACGGCGATTCCAGCCGGATGTACAAGGTCGGCAACGTCAAGCGCGCGGCCGAGCGGCTGATCGATGTGACTTATGAATCGATGATGCGCGGCATCGAGGTGATCCGGCCCGGCCGTACCACCGGCGATATCGGCCACGCCATCCAGGACTACGCCGAGCGCGAGCGTTGCAGCGTCGTCCGCGACTTCTGCGGCCACGGCGTCGGACAGCTCTTCCACGACGTCCCCAACATCCTCCACTACGGCACGCCGCGCGAAGGCGTCGAGCTCAAGCCGGGCATGATCTTCACGGTTGAGCCGATGATCAATCTCGGCCGACCCCAGGTGAAGATCCTCGCCGACGGATGGACCGCCGTGACCCGCGACCGCTCGCTATCGGCCCAGTTCGAGCATTCGGTCGGCGTCACCGAGACCGGCTACGAGATCTTCACGCTTTCGCCGAAGGGCCTGACCCCGCCGCGCGACGGAGCATGACCGGCTTCCGCGACAAGTCCGGGGACGTCCCCCACTATCACGACCATCGCGAGCGATTGCGTGAACGTTTCCAGGAGATCGGCGGTGCGGGTCTTCGCGACTACGAAATGCTCGAGCTGATCCTCTTCCAGGCCATCCCGCGGATCGACACCAAGCCGATCGCCAAGCAGCTCCTGCAGACCTTTGGCAGTTTCGGCGAGGTGCTCGGCGCTCCGCCCGCCCGTCTGATGGAGGTGGACGGCATCGGCGAGAAGGCCGCCCACCACATCAAAGTGGTGCACGCCGCCGCCCAGCGCTTCCTCAAGGAGCCGGTCAAGCAGCGGCCGCTCCTCGACTCCTGGAGTGCCGTAGTCGACTACTGCCGCGGGGCAATCGGCTTCGAGACCGTCGAGCAGTTCCGGATTCTCTTCCTCGACAAGCGCAATGCGCTGATCGCCGACGAGAAACAGCAGAGCGGCACGGTCGACCACACGCCGGTCTACCCCCGCGAGGTGGTGAAACGGGCGCTCGAGTTGTCTGCCACCGCCCTGATCCTCGTCCACAACCACCCCTCGGGCGACCCGACCCCCTCGCGCGCCGACATCCAGATGACGAAGTCGGTCGTCGACATCGCCGCCCCGCTCGGCATCACCGTTCACGACCACATCATCGTCGGTCGGAACGGCCATGCCAGCCTCAAGGGTCTGAAGCTGATCTGAGATCGGTGCGCGGCGGCGGCCGGGGACCGCAGAGCAGCGCGCCGCGCTCGGGCGCGTCACGTACTTCGCGTGAGGACGACATGCATCGCATTTTCCGACTGGACGTGCTCCGCCACGCCGTATCCGAGGCCGGGCAGGTCTAGCCCGGCAAACAGCGCCTCTCCACCGCCGAACAGGACAGGCGATACGACGAAGTGCATTTCATCGACGAGCCGGGCCTTCAGATATTGCCGGACCGCGGCGACCCCGCCGCCGAGACGCACGTCGCGGCCTGCCGCGACCTCCTTAGCCCGGACGAGAGCCGCCTCGATCCCATCGCTCACGAAATGAAACGTCGTGCCGCCCTCCATCGCGAGCGGCGGGCGGGGATGATGGGTCAGAACGAAGACCGGAACGTGATACGGCGGGTTCTCGCCCCACCAGCCGCGCCACGTCTCGTCGGGCCACGGCCCACGCACCGGCCCGAACATGTTGCGCC
>JAGRKZ010000080.1 GCA_020442065.1 Bauldia sp. | reverse complement strand
GGTCGAACTGCCGCGCGACCTGCAGTGCCGGGGTCAGCGGGCTGATCCCGCGGACCTGGCCGGGCATGCCGTCAAAGACATGAATCACGCGCGCGCGTCCGAGCCGATCGCGCGCCTCTACCTGCACCTCGACGGCGCCAAGAATCGGGTCCTTCCGGCTCGCGAGATAGCCGACCGGCATCCCATCCGGGTCCATCCGAACGCCCTGGACAATCCGGCGCAGGCTATCGTCCCGGCGCGGGACCCGGTGCGGCGGGAGCAGCCGCACCTTGGTGCCGTAGCGGCCGCCGGCCCGCTCACGCCATGGTAGCTCCGCCCAGATCTCCCCGGTGGCGAACCAGGACCGGAAGGCGGCCGCCTGCATCAGTCCGAAGCTGCGCCGCCCCTCGATGTCGCATTCGTACGCGCGGTCGGCCCAGAGACCCCAGCGCTGCTCGACGAGTTGCGCCCAGCGTTCCGCCTCGTCGTTCGACATCCCGAAGACGTCGTTCTCCGGCATTGCCTTCAGCCGCAGCCCGGTGCCGACCGTGTTCGCGACCGCCTGATCGAGCGCGCCTGCGATCCAGCCGGAGTTCTGGATCAGATCGATGGTGCGGGCTGCAGCGAGATCCCAGGAGGCGCCGACATCGTCGGAGGCATCCCGCAGCGCCGGCCGCCAGCCACCGAAAACGACCCCTCGGTTGCCTCGCATGAAGTCGGCACGGATCGCTGGCGGCGCATTGCTCAGCCTCGGGGCCGGCGCGAGCCAACCCCGGATGGTCGCGACCATGCCCACGATGTCACCTGTTCAATCGCGACGACAGACCGGCAAAGCGCGACCTGAGGTTGGAGACGCGCGGGGCAGGATGTGCCGCGACGGCCGCGACCTCGCCCTCCACGCCACCGGGATCCAGACCGACCGGGTCATCGCCCCGCCGTGCGACACCCTCCGGAATGCGCTGCACATTGAGCGAGTAGCCGATCGCCATGGCCAGTGCCTCGCAGTCAAGAAAATGGTTCTGGCGCGAACGCTGGACCCATTGCGGCTTGCCGGTGGCCGCATCGACGACCCGCACCTCCGAGACCAGCTGCTTGCAGTAGTCCTCGTCGATGTCGTCCGGCACGATGAAGCTGCCCGGCTGATCCATCGGCGTCCGGATCCGTGAGACCAGCAGCGACTTGAAGAAGTCCGTCGAGAGCCAGACCAGATTGATCGAGTAGGACGCCTGCTTGCCCTTCGGCGTCACCTCGATCTTCGACACCCGATAGGGCGGCGACATCGTCGCGCGACCTTTGGTCGGCGACACCAGCCAGGCATAGCGGCGCGTGAACTCGTAGACCTTGTGTTCGTCGCCGGCGTCCGGCTTGTTCGGCCGGAAGCCCGAGTCGATGAACACCCGCTCGATCTGCATGCCCGCAATCGGCATCAGCATCAGATCGGCGAGCGCGTTCCAGACTTCGTCATCGTCGGTGGGGCCGAACAGCTGGCCGCGATCGATCAGCCAGGACGTGCCGCGCGAGCCGAAGCCGCGGATCGTGTAGAAGAGCGACAACTTCTGGACATCGACCGCCATGCCGAGACGGAGCACGCCGTCCGGCAGTTCCTTCATCCGGTACGGCTGCCGCCGTTGGAAGATCTCCTGGTAATCGAGCGCGTCGCGGCCCGAAGCCGGGGTGTAGCACTCCCCGAAACCCGCGTTGAGCGCGGTCTGCAGCTGATCCGGATCGCCGGAGGCGAGCGCCCGGACATAGCGCTCGACCCGGGTGCCCCAAGTGACGAAGGGGCTCGCAAGCCCGCTCGCCCAGAAGCTGAGCACGGCGTTCTCCGCCGGCTGCCCGAGAACACGGCCGTCCTCGACCCACTGCCCGGGCGCCACGTAGAGACCGCGGCCGTTCATCTCCGTCTTGTCGTCGTCCTCATGCAGCCCGCCGCAGTGCGGACAGGCGAGCTGCGCCGATTTGGCGGCCTCCGCCGGGGTGGCGTTCTCCGGCCAGCGCATCTGATCGAAGCGCGGCACGAAATACCGGTCGCAATGGAGGCAGGGCCAGCAGAAGTGATGCCGCGTGCCCGACTGCCACAATCGCCAGATCGCGCTCTCGACCGCCTCCGGATCGCCAACCTTCCAGAAGGTCAGACCACTCCGGGCATCCAGCTCCGTCTCGATCAGACCCCGCGACGGTGTCGAGGTGATCGCGGTGACGAAGTCGGCATATGTCTCGCCGCGTGCCTCGACCAGGCCGAGCGGATCGCCCTGGCCCTTCACGTTCGCCAGCATCTCGTCGTACTCGTCGACGAGCGCCAGGGCCGCCGGGCTCGACTTGAGCGCCGCCGAGGACCCCGCATGCGCCAGACGCACCGGCACACCAGCGACGATCTTCAGCGTCTTCTTCATCCGCCGCCCGCGGACGACCTTGGCAGCGAGTGTTTCGGCCTCGTCCAGGAGGCTCATCAGCCGCGGTTCAAACTGGTCTGTCAGAAAGTCGCGGATCGGGCCGACATAGAGGATCGGCGCGGGCCGTTGGTCGAGACGCGCGCCAAGCACATCAAGCAGGCCGTCAGTCTTGCCCATTTGCGCCCCGCAGACGAGCACCACCCGCTTGTGCAGCCCGGCATGGACCGCGCGGACGACCGGGATGACATAGGGCGTTAGGCTCGGATCACGCGGGCCCGGCAGGCCGGAGGTCTCAGGATAGACGCGGTTCGCGCGGGCCCATTCATCCGGCGGCAGCTTGGGGCTGGGCCTGAGAATCGCCGCGGCCAGATCCCAGAGCTGCCGCCTTTTGATCGGCTCGCTCGGAAAGGCGCGCGAGGACACCATCGACTTCCGTCTCGATCCTGTGCCGCTCATCCATGATGCGCGTCAGTCGCGCCGGCAACCCCGCAAGCTCCGACCGGACGGCAGCTGCGAACTCGGCCATGTCGGCGAGCGCGTCCTCGAGCGGGATCAGGTCCCGTGAGCGCTCGGCGATCCTGAGCTCGATCTCGAGCGCGCGGGCATCGCGGACTCGGCTGTCGGCGGCCGACTTCGCCGACCGCCGCTCATCGTCCTTGAGGTACCGAAGGTAGCCCTGCACGGCACCGACGAGCTGGACGACGCCGCGCTTGTCTGCCTTTGGAATGTACCCCTGCTTCTGCAGCTGCCGGATGCGTTCCTCGGAGATCATCAGGAGCCGCGCCGCCTGGCCAATCGGGATCAGGCCAGACTGCTCGGCCATGCGCGCCTCCACCCATCGCAGGTCCGAAAAAGCAACAAAATGATCGACTTATCGACTTGGCTTCCGCCGCGGATCACGCCTGTATGCGATCACCAGAACGGAGACGCGGACGTGGCAAGGACCAGGGACAACAGCACGGCGGTCGCCGGCTTCATCGAGAAGAAGGGCGAGATCGACACAATGCTCGGCCGGCTTCAGAGGCTCAGCGCCGACCATTTCAATGTCGATCCCGACCGGATCACCTGGGGCGACGTCGGCACGCTCAGCCACAACGCCGAGCTGCTCAGGCGCATCACCGACAGCGCCTTCCACGAGGGCGAATTCGCCGACTGAGGCGACGCCCCAACGCCTACCTGCTCCTGCCCCGCCGGCACGCGGGGCTCGGGGTCTTAGAAGGCTCGCGATGGTCGCGGGCCCTCTCGGAAACCCTGAAGGAGCCGCCGATGACCAAGCTCACCGACACCCAACTTATAATCCTCGGCAAGGCCTGCGAGCGGCCCGACGGAGCAGTCTATCCGCTGACTACCAAGCTGAAGGGCGGCGCCGTGACCAAGGTGCTCTCCAGTCTGATCACCAAGGGACTGCTCAAGGAGGTCCGCGCCAAGCGCGACGAGACGATCTGGCGCCGCGATGACGAGGATCGCCCGCTCACCCTTCACGCCACCCCAGCCGCCTACCACGCGCTCGGCATCGAGCAGGAAGCGTCCAGTCCGGAGACCGCAGCCCCCGAGAAGCCGAAGCGGACTCGCGTTGCGAAGGGCGCCAAGGCGACAAAGGAGAAGCCGACGCGCACGCGCGCCGACAGCAAGCAGGCGCAGCTGATCGAGATGCTCAAGGCCTCCAATGGCGCCACCATCGACGAGATCGTCGCGGCCTTCAGCTGGCAGCCGCACACGGTGCGCGGCGCCATCGCCGGGGCACTCAAGAAGAAGCTCGGCCTCGAGGTGACCTCCCAGAAGGTCGAGGGACGGGGCCGGGTGTATCGGATCCTCGGCTAAGCTCGGGCGTAACTCCTGCCGGGCGCTGCGGCGCGCCCGGCGGGGACTCCGCTGGCGGCGACGATGATGGTTCCTCGCGGGGGGACGTTTCCGCGCCGCTGGCGCCCAGACGCTTCGCCCTTACATCCGCGAAGCTCGACCCCTCACCCTCCAGCGTGGCCGCCCTGCCGGTGAACTCCTGCCAGCGGGTGACGATCACGTCGACGTACTTCGGATCGAGTTCCATCAGGCGCGCGGCCCGACCGGCGCCCTCGCAGGCGATCAGCGTCGTCCCGGAGCCGCCGAAGAGATCGAGTACGATGTCCCGCGACTTCGAGGAGTTGCGGATCGCGCGCTCGACCAGTTCCACCGGCTTCATGGTCGGATGCAGGTCGTTGGCCCGCGGCTTGTCGTGGTGCCAGACGTCGCCCTGGTCCCGCGCGCCGCACCAGAAGTGCTCCGAACCCGCCTTCCACCCATAGAGGATCGGCTCGTACTGCCGCTGGTAGTCCGCGCGTCCGAGGGTGAATGTGTTCTTCGCCCAGATGACGAAGGTCGACCACTTGCCACCGGCATCGAGCCAGGCGCGTTGCAGGGTATGGAGTTCGGACGAACTCATGCAGACGTAGCAACCGCCCTTGGTGACCGCGAGCAGGTTGGTGCAGGCTGCTCCGAGGAACTTGGCGAATGCATCGCCCAGTGCGTCATTGAGAATTCGACGTCCCTTGCCCGGCGACTTCTCGCCACCCTTCCCACCGTAGTCGACGTTGTAAGGCGGATCGGTGAAAGCCATGTCGGCGAGCACGCCGCCCATCAGGCGCTCGACATCGCCCAGGGCAGTGGCATCGCCGCAGAGGACGCGATGGTCGCCAAGAAGCCACAGATCCCCCGGCCGCGAACAGCTGTCTTCGGGAACTCCGGGCGCGTCGTCCGGGTCGGTGAGACCTTCGAGCGAATCCTCTGACAGCATCTCGGACAGCTGATCGGCGTCGAAACCGGTCAGGTCGAGATCAAATCCGTCAAGCTTCAGATCCCCGAACTCGAGCTTGAGAAGCTCGTCATCCCACTCGGCGTTGTCGTGGGAGCGATTGTCCATCAGGCGGTAGGCGCGTGCCTGCGCAGGCGTAAGGCCGTCGGCGACGTGGACCGGCACCATCGTCAGGCCCAAGGCCTTCGCGGCCTCGAGCCGGGTGTGACCGACGATGACGACCATGTTCTCGTCGACGACGATCGGCTGCCGGAAGCCGAACTCGGCGATAGATGCCTTTACCGCGTCGATTGCCTTGGCGTTGTTGCGCGGGTTCCGCGCATAGGGGACCAGCCGCTCGACCGGGATATCGGTGACGAGCATCGGAGAGCCTCGCGATGGGGATCAGGGAGAGAGATGCTTGGTGTCGAACAAGATCGCGTGGCAGCCGTTTCTTCCAAGCAGTTCGAGCCCACCCAGAGGAGTTTGTGCCATGACTAGGAGGTTCGAGATAGGCGACCACGTGAGCTGGAATTCTGAGGCGGGGCCCGTGTCAGGAACGATCATCGTCATCCACACCGGAGACTTCGACTACAAGGGCCACATACATCGCGCCTCGAAGGACGATCCCCAGTACGAGATCAAGAGCGACAAGACCGACCATATCGCAGCGCACAAAGGTCGCGTCCTCACGCGTATTCCGTGACGAGGCGACGTGGCGCAGCCCTTCTTCACCATTGGTCATTCCAACCGTAGCCTGGATGCCTTCGTCGAATTGCTGGGGGACGCCGGGATCGAACTCGTCGCGGACGTGAGACGGGTCCCCATGTCGAGGAGCAACCCGCAGTTCAACCAGGATATGCTGCCGGAAGCGCTCCTCTCCCTCGGCATCGCCTATGAGCATATGGCGAAGCTCGGCGGTCTGCGCGGAAAGGCCCGCGGCGTTCCCCTGGAGGTCAACGGCTTCTGGTCTAATGGCAGCTTCCACAACTATGCCGACTACGCCTTGTCGGAGGCATTCCATGCAGGTCTCTCGCATCTGCGCGAGCAGGGACACCGGCGGCGCGTTGCGGTGATGTGCTCGGAGGCGGTCTGGTGGCGGTGTCACCGTCGCATCATTGCCGACCATCTCATCGCCAATGGCGAAGCTGTCTTTCATATCCTCGGGCCGGGTCGCGTCGAGCCGGCTCGGCTGACGGCCGGTGGAGTGGTGCAATCCGACGGCACAGTCGTCTATCCCGCCGGGGAATGATCGGCGTCCCCGAACGAGACGTCAGGAAGAACCGAGCCCTGAGCGTCCGGCACCGCTATTCGCGCCCGCTCGCAAGCGGCCCGCTGGCCGGGACGGCGAGAAGCCGCTACCATCCTGGTCACGGCACTGGTTTCCCACCGCCACCCAACCCACCGCGCCGCCGCTCTCGCGGCTGGTGCCTTCTTGGAAGGACGCACGACCCGGACCACCGGCGCGAAGGCTCCCACATGAATGCTCCCACCACCACGGCCACGACCGTCCTTCAGGCCAAGGTTCATCTTGCGGTCCTGATCGTCCTCGGCCTCACGCACCTGATCAACGACCTGATCCAGTCGCTGATCCCGGCGATCTACCCGGTGATCAAGCAAGCCTATGCGCTGGACTTCGTGCAGATCGGGATGATCACCCTGACCTTCCAGGTCGCCGGATCGCTGCTCCAGCCGGTGGTCGGGCTCTATACCGATCGCAACCCGCTGCCATACTCGACCGTCGTCGGCATGGTCTTCACGCTTGCCGGGGTGGTGAGCCTCGCTTATGCGTCGAGCTATGCCATGATCCTCGTCTCGGT
Source organism: Bauldia sp. (assembly GCA_020442065.1). Taxonomy (GTDB): domain Bacteria; phylum Pseudomonadota; class Alphaproteobacteria; order Rhizobiales; family Kaistiaceae; genus Bauldia. The sequence continues at coordinate 29,611 of JAGRKZ010000080.1, read as the reverse complement.
CGCCAGCATCGGCATCGGCTCGTCCATCTTCCATCCGGAAGCGACCCGGATGGCCCGCTACGCCTCGGGCGGTCGCCAGGGGCTGGCGCAGGGCATCTTCCAGGTCGGCGGGCAGTTCGGCGGCGCCCTGGGCCCGCTGCTTGCGGCGTTGATCATCGTGCCGCGCGGGCAGGGGAGCCTCGCCTGGTTCGGGGCGACCGCTCTCCTTGCCATGGTGCTGATGGTCTGGACCGCGCGTCGGCATTCCACCATCAGCAAGCATTTCCTGGCCATCGCCGCATCGATCGCCGCGGCCGCGCCGACCGACACGGAGCGTAGCCGCGCGACGGTGATCCACGGCCTCGTGATCCTCACGCTGCTGATGTTCTCGAAGCTCGCCTATCTCGAGAGTTTCCGTTCGTTCTACACCTTCTACCTGATCGATCGGTTCGGCGTGTCGATCGCGACCTCGCAGCTGATGCTGTTCGTCTTCTTCTTCTCGTCCGCCGCCGGGGTCCTGCTCGGCGGCCTGCTCGGCGACCGGATCGGACGATACCGGATCATCTGGATCTCAATCCTCGGCCCGCTGCCGCTGACCCTGCTCCTTCCCCACGTCGACCTGCTCTGGACGGGCGTGCTGACGGTCCTGATCAACCTGATCATGGCCAGCGCCTTCGCCTCGATCCTCATCTACGCGATGGAACTCGTGCCGACCCGCATCGGCCTGATCGCGGGCGTCTTCTACGGCCTCAACTTCGGGCTCGCCGGTATCGCCGCTGCGATCCTCGGCGCGATGGCCGACCACATCGGGGTCGAGGCGGTCTATACGCTCTGCTCATTCCTGCCGCTTGGAGGCCTCCTCGCCTGGTTCCTGCCGCAGATAAACGACGGCCTCAGATGGCACCGGTAGGGTCGGTCGAGCCGACCGAAGGCATTGCCGGGCGGAACGTGTGACGGCCGCGGGGACATTCCCCGAGTCCGGGAAATCCCAACGCTCGCCCTTGCGGACATTGTTCTTGAAGGACGACATCGACGAAGGAAGCAGAACCCTTCGAGGTCGGCGTTTCCCTTTATGGGCGAACCGCACCGGCCCCACTCCACCTCGCTCTGTGCTCGGAAAACCCAGGAAATCGGCCGGTCATTTCCAAAACAAAATGGAAAAATGAAACCGAGAAAAACACGCGAAAACCGGGCGGCGGCGCCAGCGCAACCCAGGCGGGGAAAATGGGGCTCCTAGCCCGCCCCACCCCTCACTTTCGCATTCCGATCGAAAACGGCAATGCCATCAGACGTTGTGCCTCCTGCAACACCTTTCGATGCTGCGCTTCCCACGCGGCCAAGGCCTCATCGCGCAGCATCTCGACCGGCACCGCCGGACCCCAGAGCTGCTCGATCGGAAAGCGTGCGTTGCTCGTCCGCTTGAAGACGTTGCCGCCGAAGCGACCGACGACGAAGGCGGACCGAAAGGTCTGCGCCCGTCCCCAGACCTTGGCGCGGACGCCGTAGGAGAACTGCTTCGCCCCAAACACCGACAACGGCAGGTGTCGGCCGGTGCCGATGATCCGCGTCTCGAGCGTTGACCGCGTCGAGGCCTTGAACTTCATGGCCGCGGTCACGGCGCCGCGCGGGATTGATGACTGCTCGGCGAGCGCCCGGCGGTGGGCGGTGAAGGCCTTTCGCCCCTCCTTGTTGAGGGCCAGCGAGAAGGCCTGCCTAGCCGAGCCCTCGCCGATCCGGAAGCAAGCCGCTTCGAAACGGATGCGCACGTTGTCCGGCTCGGTGAGGACGATGCGCAATCGCCGAGCCTCCAAAACGCAAATGCCTGAAGCCTTGGCTCCGGGCACAGTTCCGAGATTGGAATATCGGAACTTCTAGGCGCGTTGCTGACTGCTGTCAACAACAAAATACGTCGTGCAGTGTTTTGTCTTGGCCCGCTCGGAAGTCGTACTTGGGAGTTGTTTTTGTGTTGCTTCCCCTAGGCAAGCGCTAAGTTCGAACACATCGCCAAATTCACTCCAGCGATGTGGCCGCTGCCCTAAGGCCGGCGACCGACGGTGATCAGCAGTTCGTTGGGCCCTTCCCATCCGTCTGCCTTCTGGAAGGCGGATAACTGGCGCTCGATATCCAACCACGCGCGTTGTTGCCCGGCCTCATCAAACCGCCCCAGGATTTCGACGATAGGCCCAGCAGAGTCCTGCACGAAGTCCATGTAGTGCTTGACGGAAGGCAAGCGGAAAGGCGCCGAAACGCTGGTGGTCGCCACGCCCTCGAAGCCGGCGCGCGTAAAGAGGTCATCGATCCGTCCCGGCTTTCCAAGGCTCAGCAGTCCTCCGGGCCGGTCGGGGTTGGGCGGCGGCAGACCGGCGTGCTTGAGCGCGGTCGTCAAGAGGATCGCAATGCATGGGTTCTTCTCCGGCTTAGAGAACACCATGGTGCAGGCACGTGCGCCGGGCCTTAGCGCTCGGAACATCTGTCGCAGTCCTGCTTCCGGATCTGGGAACAGCATCAATCCCAGTCGACACACCGCGGCGTCGAACACCGCGTCCTGGATGTTGAGGTTCTCGCCGTCCGCGACCTTGGTGGCGATGTTGGTGTAGCCGCCGCGTCGTGCATTTTCGTCGGCAAGCTGGAGGATGGCTGGCGAAAGGTCGGTGGCGAGAACGTATCCCGTCGGCCCCACTCGGTCGGCGATCTCCAGCGTCTGGTCGCCGGCGCCGGCGGCGATGTCCAACACCCGCGAGCCTGGACCGATCGCTGCCATTGCCAGCATCGCGTCCGTAGCGTGTCGAAGCCAGCGCCGGATCTCGTCGCTATGGTCGTTCCAACCTTTGGCGTGCGCGTCCCATTGCGCGCGAGTGTCGAGCTTGAACTTCGCTGCGTCGAAGGGTGCGATCATGAGAGGACCTCCATCATCACGTAAGGTCCCTTTTGATACTCGCGAAGTCGGTTCGCCAGCAGCCGCAGGAACCACGACAGGGGGCCGCGATTCTGCATAATGCGAGGATGTTCGACTGGAACGACCTCAGGTACTTTCTGGCAGTCGCTCGCCACGGCAGCACGATCGCGGCGGCCAAGGCGCTTAACGTCAACCAGTCGACGGTGCAGCGCCGTCTTCGCGAGCTTGAACGACCACTCGGGCACAAGCTGGTGACTCGAACCGTTGCCGGCTATCGCCTCACCGACATCGGCAAGGAACTGCTTCCCTACGCCGAGCGGGTCGAGTCGGCTGTTCTCGACCTGGAGCGGCAGACGAGCGGCAACGAAGGCACTGAGGCCGGCATCGTCCGCGTAACGTGTCCCGAGCCAGTGGTGCAGCGGATGACACCGCTGATCGACCGGTTCCACGCCCGTCATCCGAATCTCCGGGTCGAATTCGTGATCAGCGACCGCTACCTCGATCTCTCCCGAGGTGACGCGGATGTGGCCTTCCGGTCTGGCGACACGGACGATGAACTGGTCGGGCGAAAGATCGCCGACTCCATTTGGGCGGTCTACGCCAGCCGCGCCTACATCGAGCGGGATGGTGCGCCGGAGCGCGTCGAGGCCTTGTCTCAGCACCGACTGGTCAGCCTCGAGGAGTCGATGAGCCAGCATCGCGTCGCCAAGTGGCTGGCGAGTGTTGTGCCCGATCGCTGCATTGTCGCGAGAAGCAATAGCGTGCTCGGTCTGATGTATGCCGTGAAGTCCGGCATCGGCATCGGACCACTGCCGACCGCGATCGCCGATGGGGAGAGCGACCTCGTGGCTGTCCTTGGTCCAATACCGGAGCTCACTCGCAGCTGGCGGTTGCTCACACACCCGCAGCTTCGACACTCACCGCGCGTCGCGGCATTTTTCGATTTCATCCTCGGCGAACGCGAGGCGCTGAAATCGATTCTGATGGGATAGCTAGGCGGCATTGCGGTGCTTGGCCCACTCGCGACGCGCGCCCCTCACGACCGATCCAGCCGAAAAACCCGCACCAGCGCATTGAGCGCGACGCGGAGATTGCCGAGATCCTCGGCCGGCCAGAGGGTGGTGTCCTCGTCGACGCAGATCACGCGGTAGATCAGCAATGCTGGCCGTCGGCCGGGCGAGAACCGGTGATCGCGGTCACACTGATCGAGGGCATCGGTCGCCGCATCGAACCGCCGGCGGAGACGTTCGACGAGATCGGCATCCGGTTCGCCCGAGGATCCGCCGAAGACACCGCCGCTGACCAGCAGACCGGCGACGGACCGCGGCAACGGCAGCGGCAGGCCCAGCACCATGTGATGGCGGCGATAGAGATCCCCGAACTCGCGACCGGCCTCGTATTGGGCCGACGTGATTGTGCCCTGCCAGGCAAGACGCCCGAAGGCAGTGCCAAGCCGTTCGTCACGAGCCTGCCTTGCCGTGACGCCGTAGTGGCGCTGACGGGCTTCGATTGCGGTTTCCATGATGTCCTTCTCCGTCTCGCTGCGGGTTCGTTTGCCGCAGGGGTAGCGCTTGCCGGATTTCCGTTTGCGACCACGGATCGTCATGCCGGCCTCCGCTGTTCGATGCGCTTGCCGTAGAGCTTCTCGCCGAGCTGTTTGACCAGCTCTCGCTCGGGCCAGGTCAGCCGGTGGTCCTCAACTTTGACGGCGAGCAGGCCCTGTTCGACCCAGCCATCGCGCTTCACGTCTTCGGGGGAGCGGCGGTTGCCGCCGTAGCCGTGGGGAAGCCACTTCATCGGCTGACCTCCGGAAGAAGGGCCGCGTAGCCGATGACGTCCACGACGCTGTCGCGGTGCGAGGGATCGTGGGAGAGACGCGCGAGCTTCAGGTCGATCATGCAGAGCATGACCTCGGCCGGCGTCACCGGGCGGCCGAGCGTGACCGACCACCGTGCGGCGACCGTTGTCATCGACGCGGCGGGATCGCCGTAGGTGGCGCGGCGGTCGGCAATGACCGCGGCCGCGTGATCGAGGATCGCGGTCATTGCGTGCCTCCGCGGGTCTCGATGGCCCAAAGCAGAATGGCGATGGCGTCGGCCTCGTTGTCGTCGGCTGGAGCGAACCCGCGCTCACGAACAGCGGCGATCACCGTTGCCTTGTCGGCGTTGCCCTTGCCGGCGATGAACCGCTTGATGGTGCCGACCGGGACGCCCTGGTAGGCGATCGCGTGTTCCTCGCACCATGCGGTGAGGCCGGCGAGGAACCCCCCGTAAGCATGGGCTGCGTCAACGCCGACGTGTCGGCGCACCTCCTCGAAGTAGACGGCCTGGACGTCACCGGCGAGGCGGAGCGTCTCGTCGAGCCAGCGCTCGAAGCGGAGGTAGCGCATGCCGCCGCCTTCGAAGCGGTGCGGCTTGAACTCGGCGGTGCCACTGAGGATGCGGCCGCGGAGATTGCGAAGCGCCCAGCCGGTGGTGGTGCCAAGGTCGAGGGCGAGGATGGCCGGAGCGCCCGAGGTCTCGACTGGGCGAGTCGTGACGGCAGGCGGCGGCTCGTTGGCCACCCCGGGCACGACAGCGGAAGGGATATTCATCACGAAGGCTCACGAGAAGTGGGCCTTCGGCTTTGGTCGATGTTGATTCTAGAGACCGATTACGGCGGGGCAACTGAAAACGAGCACAGGCAGCATTTTTTCCTTGAGCCCGCCGATCCTCCGCCGTCACTACCCATCGCTCAGGGCGGTGACACCAATACCCTATTAATTTCAATCGGCTAAGCAGTGTGTCACCACTGACACCACCATCGCATGGGGGTCAACACCTTCCCTTGGGAATATGCGTGATGCCACCCCGTTCCAGACAACCGCCTTCCACGTGCCCATGTTCGAAACAGGTGGTGACAGTGGTGACGGTGATGACACCATTGAAAACTCAAGCGGCTGCAGAGTCCCCACCTGCTCATGAAAGTGGTGACGGTTGGTGACACACAGCGTGTGTCCACTTCTGAACTCTTGTCGATTGTGGCAAGGGGTGTGACTCTCGGCGTCCCCGGAGCCAGAGCGAGGCATGATTCGTCAGACCCAGGAGCAGGCTGATCCGGAGATGGTGGCGATCACCGCGCTCGCCTTCATCGCCGCCGATCCGGAAAGGCTCGAACGCTTCCTGCTTCTCACCGGGACTCAACCCGAGACAATTCGGCTTGGCGCGCGGCAGCCAGGCTTCCTGAGCGGTGTCATGCAGCAGGTCGTCGGTTGGGAGCCGTGGCTTCTCGAATTTGCAGCCTACGCCGAAATGGCTCCCGCGGACGTTGTCCGCGCGGCCGACCGGCTGGCAGCGGAAACGTGATCAGGATCCGCCAACCGCATCCCTGCGCGCAGCTGCCGGGACGCTCCAATCTTGCACGGCAGTTATTTAATGTCAGCAGTCAGACGGCTACGCTGTCGTCCGCTCGCCGATAGCGCCATTCGCGGAGATTTCGAACCCGGCGCTGGTAGCGCTGCCATCCGTTTGCCTTCAGGTATGCTCCTACGCGCATCTGATCGCTCTTCGTCCAGCGACCGGGCTCGATGCCGATCGCCTGATCGAGGACCTCGCCGACCGAGAGGTCGGTGATCGGCTTTCCCCGTTCGACTTCTTCATCGACCCAATCGTCATAGCCATAGCCACGGTTGATGCGGCGGCGCTCATAGACGAGCCAGCGTTCGATGAGGGCGTCCCAGGCATCGGACTGATAGCGGGCGTCCTGTTCCTCCGTTGCGTTGGCCATGAGCTCCGCGTCATCGAGCCACCAGATTGCCCCGTCACGGAAACGAACGACGGCTTCTGCCCACAGCTGGTCGCGGTCGCGGCGAAGCGCGTCGAGATCGATGCTGCCACACCGCACCGGCCAGAAGCGGCGGTTGCCGGTCTCGTCGCGGAGATAGCTGTCCGGGTTGACGCTGCCGGCGAAGACGCACTCGCGGGGCACTTCGATGACGTAGCGCCCATAGGGCGGCCGGTATCGATCGATGGTGCGGGTCAGGAACGCCTTGATGCGCGAGACCTCGGCCCGGCCGATCGCATCGAGTTCTGCGATCTCGACGATCCAGATGCCGCGGATCTGCTGGGCAGCATCCTTCGAGCCGATCTCAGGGAGTTCGTCGGTGAACCACTCGTCACCAGCCAGCACCTTCAGCGCGGTCGACTTCTTCGCGCCCTGCGGTCCTTCGAGGATCAGCATGTGGTCGACCTTGGCGCCGGGGCGCATGATGCGCGCGACGGCGGAGATCATCCAGCGCGACCCGAAGGCGCGGTTTAGGGCCGTGTCGTCCGCGCCGAGGTAGGCGATCGCCCAGCTCGCCAGACGGGGCACGCCATCCCAGGTGAGGCCGTTCAGATAGTCGCGCACCGGATGGACGCGGATGTCCCTGGCGACCGCGATGGCGCTACGACTGACGACGATCGGTGCGACGTTGATCTCGCGATGCTGGAGCCACTCGGCACAGCGCACGTCGTCGGCATCGCTCCATGGTCGAGGGATCCTCGCGGCGTCCTCGTCCCAAGGCAGCGCCCGATTGACCATGGTCTCCTGGCGGAACTCGTCGAACACAAGAGCGCCGGCAAAGGCCTCGTCATTTGAGAGCGCGGTGATGACGTTGGCTTCGTTGCGTTCCGGCGTCCCAGCCAGGTCAAGGCGGAGCTGGCTTGCCCATAGCGGACGAATGGGACGCTGGTGGATGTCGCCGGTGGCATTCAGCCGGCGGCGCAGCTCTGCGATCTGCTTCTCGAGGATGGAGACGGCGATGCCGGTGGCGGACTTGATCGCCGCCAGGACCTGGCGCTCGGGCAGTGGTTCCAGCCGTGCCAGGACGAGCTGGCCGAGCAGGCTGCCGAGGGCCGTGAGATCAGGCGGATTGGTCAACACCCGGGCTGCCCGCTCGAATTCCGCGGCCGTGGCGAGCGGCGCAGCTGCGGCAACAGGGGCTGAGATCTTGTAGTCGGCTGCGGTCACACCGTGGCGGAGGTCGTCGTTGAAATCGTCGCCATGCAGCGGCGCGACGATCGCGTTGGCGATGCCGGCTACGCTGAGGCGCTCGGCGAGGGCGGCCCCGGCCTGCGCCCCGGCTTCGCCGGCGTCGGCGAAGATGGTCACGCGGCTGATGCCTTGGGGCCACTGCCAGCGCCGGAGGCCATCGGCCGACAGGGCCGCCCATGTCGGCACGCCGAAGATCGTGTGTGCGGACAGGGCCGTCTCGATGCCCTCGGCGATGCCCAGATGTCCATCGTCGCCGACCTGCGCGAGACGCACCGAGCCGCCGCCCACCGCATCGAGCATCTTCTTGCCCGGCGGCGCCTTGGCCGAACCATCGTCGAGCAGGAAGGTGCGATGAATGCCGCCGGTCGGTTCGCCGGCGCCATCGCGCACGACCGCGACCATGCCGGACCAGCCGCGCCTGGCCTCATAGTCGGTGAGGTCGGGGTGATACAGGAGGTCCGGCGAGCCTGGATCGGCCAGACCGCGGCTCCGCAGATAAACCTCTGCCACGGTAGCGGCGATGGGCTGGCAGCCATCGAGTATACGCGCCACCTCGAGGGCGTGGCCCGACTTCGGCTGACCCGACCTTCGTGGCGTCGCTGTCGGCGCGTCGAGACGCGCAAGCCGCGCCGCTTCCTCGAACAGGGCGCCGCCCGAGAGACCGATCGCATGATGGATCAGGTCGATGGGTCCGGCGGACTCGCCCGTGGCGTGGTCATAGCCCCAGCCGGCGCGCGGCCCCTGCAGATGGATGACGCAGGAACCTTCGTTGCGGGGTGGGCGGCCGGAGAGGTCGGCGCAGCGAAGCGTCTTCCGGTCGGAAGACGCCCGTGCCTCCGGGAATAGCGCCGGCAGCCAGTCGGCCGCCGTCGCCGACAACCGGTCGCGCACGGCAGCGAGATCGAAACGGACCGGTGGCTGCCAGACATCGTTCAGGTCGATCACGGCCGGGGCTCAGGCCAGGATCACCAGCCCACGCTCGGCACGGGTGATGACCGTGTAGAGCCAGCGGCGGCGATCGGATTCGCTCCGTCCAAGGCCATCGTCCCAGACGATGACATTCTCCCATTGCGACCCTTGCGACTTGTGCCCGGTGATGGCCCAGCCGAACGTTGCCTCGGTGAGGTTGCGCTTGCCCTTCCAGTCCCGATCGTGGCGCTGCCGATCGAAGGCGACGTGATCCTCGAAGTGTCCCTTGTAGATGCGGAGCCGGCCCGGTTTGCCGTCCGCACCCGGCGGCCCGATCCGGTTGCCGTCCTCGTCGCTCACCGCAGCCGAGAAGTAGAGGCTGCCCTCGTCGACCACATTGTCGAGGGTGACGAACATGCCGTTGATCAGGCCGAGGTCGTTCTGGTTCTTGAGGCAAATGATCTTCTCGTCCGGCCCGGTGGGCAGCCAGCCGTCGACGAACCCCGCCGCCCGGCGCATGGCATTGTTGAGCTGCAGCCGGGTGGCGTTGAGCCCGCAGATGACCTGGCCGCCGCGGAGCGCCTGCTCGGGCGTGACGTCCTGCTTCCTCATCTTCCAGACGAAGGTGTCGTACTGGCCGAAGCCGATCGGCTCACCGCGACGGGCCATGGTGGCAAGGCGGATGATGGCGCTGGTCTCGGCCTGCCGATGGATCTCGGTGAGCATGACGTCAGGGGCATCGTTGGTGAACGCGCCTTCCCCCTTGATCGGCGGCAGCTGCCCGGGGTCACCCAGCACCAGGATGGGCTTGCCGAAGCTCATCAGGTCGCGCGCCATTTCCTCGCCGACCATGGAGACCTCGTCCAGGACGATCAGCCTTGCGTCGGCAGCGTCGCTCTGCGGGTTCAATGAGAAGCGCGGCTTCTTCATCTGCGACAGAGCCTGGCGCTGGGCTTCGATGGCGGCCTCCGCGGCGGTGCGATCGAACCCGGTCAGTGTCCGCGCATGGGCTTCCGCCTCGGCGATCTTCTTGCCCGCCGCCTCGATCTCTTCCTCGGTGGCCTCGATGACGCTGTAGATCAGGCTGTGAATGGTGCGCGCCGGCGTACCCTTCCGTTTTAGCACCAGGGCCGCCTTGCCGGTGAAGGTCGCGGTGACCACACCAGGTACGCAGCTGCCGCCGTCGCGATCGCTCACGTGAGCATCGAGGCCAAGCTCATCGAGCACGAACTTCAGGATGGTGCTCTTGCCGCATCCTGCGTACCCGGAGATGCGCGCCACCTGCTTCTCATGCGTCTCGTGCCTGAACCAATGGACGATGCGCTTGACCCCGGCCCATTGCTGGTCGGTGAGCGTGATGTCGGTCATGCCGACCTCCTCTTGAGGTGTGTCCATGTCCGAAGCTTGGCGGTGATCATCGCGCCCTCCAGCACCGGTCCTGCCAGGAGCAGGCGCCATGATAGGAGCCGCCGCTCATTCCGCCCCGACAGACAGCCGCGCTGCGGTCGGCGGCGGCGCGCGGCAGAAGCTCCTCGGCGTCGCTGGCGCGGACCACCTGCACGGCCCGGTCGCTCATGGCCTGCGCGAGCGCCGCGTCAAACGGGACCAGCTCCGCATGGAGTTCAAGGGTGTCGCGATTGAGCGCGGTGAAGAGAGCGGGGTTGGGCAGATCGAGGTAGGCCTGGTAGAGTGCGATCTGCGCCGCGTAGACCGGCCTCGCGATCACCACGCCGCGCTTGACGATCTCCTTCCACGGACCGGCGCCGACCGCCTTGTTCTCCCAGAGCGCCGGAAAGATCATCGGCGCCGGACCGCTGACCACGCAGCCATCGATGTGGCCACGGAAGCGGCCGCCGAGCATCGAGAAGCCGAACTGTCGTCCGTCCGAGCGGTGGGTACGGAGATCGAACCCGGCGGCCCGCAGCCATGCCGCCACCACGTCCTCACCGCGATGACCGGCCGCGAAGATCCGGAGGGTCGCCGGTTCGAAGTCCCGGCCCTCGTCCTTCGGCGCGGCGAGATAGTCGTACTGGATCTGGCGGAGACACTCCCGACCAAGGCCCGAGCTGCTGACATAGCGTCGTGGCGGCTGGGCGTGATGGCGCGCTAGCAGCGCGCTGTCGATTGCCCTGCCGATGGCGGCGGCGATGCCAGGCGGGCGGAGAGGCGGTTCGTACTGGCAGCCCGACTTGTGATTGAGGTCGATCACCGATGTTCGCCCTCAAAAAGGAATGTCGTCGTCGAAGGGCGTGCCGGAGCGCTCGGGCGTCGCCGACTGGCGCTGCATGCTCTCGACGAAGCCGGTGACTGCCGCCTCGATCAGCTGATCGATCTCGGCGGCGGTACGATTGTAGAAGGGCTCCATCAGACCGAGTGCGGTGAGCGCCTCGGCGAAGGGGCGCCGAGCCTCCCTGAGGGCCTGTGTCTCGCGGGCAGTCTTGTCGATCACGCCGTTGTTCTCCCTGGCGAGTGCGATTCCGAGGTCGGTGCAGGTCGGCGAGCAGAAGGCGTAGTCGGGGAAACGGTCCCGACGGAGCAGGTGGCAGTAGAGGTAGCCCCGGCTCTGCCGGCCGCAGAGCGCACACGGGGCTAGCCAGCCATGAGCCACCTGTGATTGGCCGTGGCCGCCTCCGGTTGTTCCCTGATCCGCTCCGCCGCCAACACCACGAAGCGGTCGTTGGCCCTGGCGGCCATGGCTTCGAGATCGCGCATGGTCAAAGAGCGGATTGGCTGGTGCAGCCCACCTCTTCCTTCGAGCCATCGACCGATCGCCTTCGCCGCTTCGCGCGTCGTGTGCGCCAGCCACTCGTCATCGGTCACGACCTCCCGCCTTAGGTATTGAGCCAGGCGGGACCGGTCGCCGGAGCAGGTTGAGGTGGCCTGGACTGATCCTGGTCGGCCCACGGCACGCTGCCATTCTGCTGCGCGTTGGGTTGCCAGGCGGGGGCGTTCTGCGTCGCGCCGTTCTGCGCCTTGCGCGGCTTGGCGTTGATCGGATCGGGCTGCACGGTCTCGCCGCGCATGATCGCGTCGTACTGGGGCTCACCCGGCAGGACGACATTCGCGAGCTTGTTGGCGTCCCTGTATTGCGGCTCCGACGCGGGCTCGACCATGATCCGGGCAGCGACAACGATGCCGTCGAGCTGCTTCAGCCCCTGGAAGACGCGCTTGGCCTTGGCGGCGGCGCTCTCATCGCGCGGATCGAGGCCGAGGGCGCTGTCGACCATGGCGCGGAACGTCGCCTTCGAGATGTTCCAGCCCTTCGACTGCCCCTTCTCGTCGAGCTTGCCGCCGGCGACGGTGAAGTTCTGCCAGAACTTCCGTCTGGCATAGGGGCCGGCGACCACCGTGAACTCGCAATCGAGCAGCTTGGCGTCGCTGGACTGCGATGCCTTGAGCAGACCAGCATCGAGCGGCGTCGAGCCGTTCGTTCCGCCCGGGCGAATGGTCATCTTCACCTTGGCGAAGGTGCCGTCGGGAATCAGGTCGCCGACTGGCGCCATCTGTGGCTGGGCATCGTTGAGGTCGTACATGTCGTTCTCCTTGGATTAAGATTCTCGATCGGTGACGCCGCCTATCGTGCGGCTGCGAACGCGGTTGTGTTGATCTTGGCGAGCAGGGCGCCGAGGTCGGGAGGCTCGGTCTCGCCGAGGCGGCCGCTTCGATCCTTGGCCGGCAGGCCGAACGGATTGCCGGCCCGGCAAACGAGCCGGCGTTCGCTCGCCTTCTCGTCGAGGACGTAGCCGCCGTCGGTGTCGCGGCTGAACAGGTGCAGCGCCATCACCTGATCAACGATGCCCGGCAGCTCGCGGCCGACCTTGGAGCCCTCCATCTGCGGCTGCCAGGTCGTGACACCGAACTCGTCGGTGACCTTCTCCAGGACCCCGACGAAGATCACCGTCTTGCCCGGCGCGTGCTGGAGGTGCTTGAGGGCCTGGATGACCTCACGGCCGAGCAGGCCGTAGGCGCCACGAACATCCGGCTTCCCGGTGCGCTCGGAGAACGCTTCCGGCTGCTGCCGGGCATAGGCCATCGACTGGCGCGTGAGATCGGTGATGCTGTCGACGAACACCACGGACTTGCTGGCGAGGAACTCTTCCACACCGCTGCCGGCGTAGACGCTCCTCGTGTGCTGATGGTGCTGCGCGCTGTACCAGGCATTGGGATCGGCGGCCGGGTCGGGTCCGCCGATCAGCACCGCCAGGTCACGGAAGTCGAGGAAGCTCCGTACGGGAATGCTGGCGCCTGGCCAATCCTGCACCGACTTCATGCCGGCCTCAAGATCGAGGCAGACGGTCTGGTCGGCCGGCAGCGTCTTCAGGAGCGACGTCTTCCCGGCGCCCGGTGGTCCGAAGATGGCGATCGAGGTCTTGTTGTGAGCTGCCGACAGCCGCTCGTCGGCCGTGATGATGCGAACCGGCATTGGTTGGATCCTCGTGTGGATGACGTCGTCGCTTGGTCTGGGGCGGCGGGGCGTTGACCGGGCGCCGAAGGAGAGCCTGCCCGTCCTTGCGGAAAGGGCCGCCCCGCCGCTGTCTTCACGCTGCTGTCTCGAGCGGCACCGCCCCGGCATCGCGCGGCACCGCTACGGAACCGGCAGGCGAACTCCTTGGTCGACGCCGGGCGATGGCGAGATAGCTGCAACTGCCCGGACCAAGCCGGCGCTGGACGAGATGGACACCGCCCTCGCTCGCAAGCCGCATGGCGACAGCGCCGGTCTGCGCGAGGGCGCTTCGCTCCTCGTCGCTCATTGGCGGCCCGAGCGGGGTGCGGTCGATGGCGAGGAAGCCGCGGTGATACTCGAGGACGTCTCCGGGCCGGGCCTGGACGACCCAGGCGCGAAGCTCGAACTCGCTGATCCGCGGGGAGACCATTGCGCTGGCCATAGAGACGGGGACTGCGGCGTTCATTGTGCGCCTGCCCCTGCGGAGACGGCGCCAGTCGTGCGCCGCCGTGCCGCCTCGAAGGCTTCGATGTCGGATATGGCGTAGACGATCCGGCCGCCGATCTTCAGATACGCGGGACCATGATCATCGTGGCGCCAGCGCTCCAGCGTCCGGTGACTAAGACCCCAACGTCGCGCCAGCAGCTTCTCGCTGAGATGTCCTGACTGTTCCATCGCCGTACTCGCATTCCCGTCTGGTGATGCGAGAAGAGTCGCTCATCCCGGGGTGGGATGTCGTCGGGACAGGGAGTGGGACGAGGGGTGGGATAGATGGGGACGAAGGGTGGGACAGAGGGGGACGGCGGTGGGACGCCGCGTCACTGGAGGTTCATGCCGCCCTTCGGTCGACGCCAACGTCTCTGCGACCCGCCCCTCCGGGACCGGACTTGCGGAACAGGCGGATGCGTCGCCGCTCCGGCGACAGGAACTCTGGGCTGAGCCGGTAGCGGCCCTTACCGTCGGCGAGGACCAGGCGCCGCCAGGCGGGCTTCCGCTTGAACAGGTCGATCAATCGCATCGTCGTGGCTCCGGCTTCGTCCAGGAGTCGCTTGCCGTCCCGCCAGGGGTTGTCGGTCTCGGCAGCAGCCTTCAGGAGACGCAGCACGGCGGCCTGCTTGGGGCCGAAGCTGTGCCACTCGTTATCCACGCGCACGCTCGTGAAGTCATCATTGTGCCAGGTATCGATCGTCGTCTGATGGGAGGTGCCACCGCCATGGACGCGTTCAAAACGGTCTCGCTCCTCACGGGTCACGATCAGATCGTCGCGACGAACCAACACAGGAGGTACATGCGACGCGACACGGAGGTAGCCGCCCGGCCGCTCCGTGCGAAAGCCGCCGACCTCGGCCAGGCCATCCCGGAAGATCGAGAGAAGGGTGGCTCGGCACAACGGCTGTGGACCGTTCAGGATCGGCATGTCCTCCAGGATATGATGGTGGCGGTGGTCGTCGCGTTCACAGATGCCGGCCTCCGCCCGCAGGTCGACGACGAACACGGACAGTTGCAACAACTCGTCGAGGGCATAGTCCTCAACGTCGCTCGGCGGGATCTCCCAACGCTTCGCAACGTCGGAGATCCGGAACCAGCGCTTCTCCGGCAGCGGCATGTCTCAACCCTTGTGCCTTCACGTCAAATGGACAGCGTCGCCGGATGGTGGAGCCATCATCGCGGAGCCCGACAGTTCGCGTGGCCTACTGGACCAGGGCGTAGCGACGCAGGCGGTACTCGATGAACGTGGCGGAGACGCCGAAGCGCTCGCCGAGATCGAGCAGCAAGGCCTCCACCCGGTCGAAATTCCCAGAAGCCGCGAGTATCGGCTCCTGCGCACCGACGTCACGCACTGGCAGGCCGAAGGCGATCGCCCGGCGAACCAGTTCGCGGTTCAGCAAGGCGCGCGGCGCCAGCAACGCCCCCATGAATTCGTTGGCACGGAATTCCCGCCAGTCGATGCCGGCAGCGCCACGCGCCGGCTCGGTCAGGTGCCATTCGTCCGGCGTCACCATGGCAAAAGCAGGTTGACCGGCCTGGCGGAGCATCGACGGGCCGTCGAACAGTGCATGGCCGAGCTCGTGGGCGAGCGTCGAACGCTTGAGATAGTCGCGCTCGGCGATCACTGCCGCGTTTAAACTAATCAGGACGACGCCAGGAAGGGCAGGATCGACCTCCGTGACACCGAGCGCTTCACGCCCCTGTCCATCGTGGACGGTGCGGTCGAGGTCCCAGTGGGTGGAAATGGCGACGCCGTTCACCACCATGTTCCGGGTTCCCCGGACGACACGGTCGAAGTCCAGGCACGGAGTGCGACGGCGCGGCAGCAGATGTTGGCGTACCTCATCGGCAATGCCCCAAATCTCGCGCGCCTTCATCGGGCGCGGCTCGCGCGTGCGGTGGTCGTGAGGATAGGCAATCGCGAGCGTCATCGTCCCCTCCCGGCACTTTGCTGTCGGTAGACGGCGATGACGTCCTCTGTCCGCGCGCGGAGATCCGGCGGTAGTCGTCGCGCTGCGGCAAACAGCGTGTCGGCCGGCAGGCCCAGGGCGCGCGCCAGAGCCGATACCAGACGGTCGGGCGGAGGGTTCTCGCGCTCGCGCTCGATTCGCGACAGATAGGCGATGGAGACGTCCACGCGCCGGGCCAGCTCCGTGAGGGTCATCTCGCGGCCCTCGCGTTCGCGGCGGATGTACCTGCCAAAGGCCATGATGCCTCTCCCCGAACCCTGCGTGTCGCCTTGCGCGAACACGTCAAACGACAATCCATATGTTCACTTTATGTTCTCTTGTTTGTGCTGTCGAATCGAATCTCCGGATACGCACAGCCCCGCAGGACTCCGCGCGATCCCGACCGGCTGGGCCCGCACGATCCAGAGGCGGAATCCCTCGCTAATTTGGTTTGCACACGGACCCACAGTGCGATCGGATTCTCCATGAATGCCCTCCGTCCCGACCTGATGTCGCCGGTCGAACGACTCGCCGAAATCGTCGAGATCCTGGCCGCCGGCGCGGTGCGGCTCCAGGCCCGACAGTCCAGTTCTTTATTGCCGCCGACCGGAGAAAGTTCGCTCGACTGTGTCGGCGACCAGAGCGGTCATGCCAACTCCAAAACGGAGAAAGGCCAATGACCGACACCGTGCTTGCCCGCCTCGCGGCCCTGAAGACGACGCCGATGCCGGACCTGAAGAAGCAGTGGCGCGACCTCTTCGAGACCGAGCCGCCACCCTACAATCGAACCTTCCTCGAGACCCGGCTGGCCTACCGCTTCCAGGAATTGGCCTATGGCGGGCTGAAGCCCCAGACGCGGGCTCGGCTCAAGGCGCTGGCCGAGCAGCTTGGCGATGGGAAGATGAAGGGACGTAAACGGGGCGGTGACGACCGTCCGGTCGCCGGCACGCAGCTGATCCGCGATTGGCAGGGCGTCGCCCACATCGTCACCGTGGTGGCGGACGGATTCGAGTACGAGGGCCGTCGCTACAGGTCGCTGTCGTCCGTCGCCCGCGCCATCACTGGGACCCAGTGGAACGGTCCCCTCTTCTTCGGCCTCAGGGCGGCACGGAGGCAGTCATGAACGCCCCGGCGAGGAAGGTTACCGTTGCCGCCGCATCGGTCATCCGGAAGCGCCGCTGCGCCGTCTACACCCGGAAGTCGAGCGAGGAGGGATTGGACATGGAGTTCAATTCCCTTGATGCCCAGCGGGATGCCTGCGAGTCCTTCATTGCCAGTCAGAAGTCCGAAGGTTGGGTCGAACTGGCCGAGCGCTACGATGACGGTGGCTTCTCTGGCGGGAGTCTCGACAGGCCAGCACTCAAGCGACTCCTTGCCGACATCGAGACCGGGCTGGTCGACGTTGTGGTCGTCTACAAGATCGACCGCCTGTCCCGCTCCCTCACGGACTTCGCCAGGCTGGTCGAGGTGTTCGACCGGAAGGGGGTGACGTTCGTCTCGGTCACCCAGTCCTTCAACACCACCACTTCGATGGGGCGGCTTACCCTCAACATCCTGCTCTCCTTCGCCCAGTTCGAGCGCGAGGTGATCGGCGAGCGCATCCGCGACAAGTTCGCCGCCTCCCGGCGGAAGGGGATGTGGATGGGCGGGAACGTCCCGTTCGGCTACCGGGTCGAGAACCGGAAGCTCCTGATCGAGGAGCCCGAGGCTAACATCGTCCGGATGATCTTCGAGCGGTTCGTCAAGACCGGCTCGGCAACAGTGCTGGCGCGGGCCCTCCATGCCGAGGGGGTGGCCACCCGGAGCGGCAAGCGCTTGGACAAGTCGGTCCTCTACAAGCTCCTCTCCAACCGGGTCTATGTCGGCGACGCGGTTCACAAGGGAACGGCCTATCCGGGGGAACACCAGCCGATCATCGAGCGGCCCCTTTGGGACAAGGTGCATTCGATCCTTGCCGAAAGCCCGCGGAAGCGGGCGGCACACAATCGCCGCCAGACCCCCGCGCTGCTCAAGGGCCTGATCTTCGCCGAGAACGGCCGGGCGATGACGCCGATGCACACCCGGAAGGGCGACAAGCTCTACCGCTACTACGTCACCACCAGCGTCAACACGATCGGCCCTGAGACATGCCCGGTCCAGCGTGTTCCTGCCGGTCAGATCGAGGCAGTGGTCATCGACCAGCTCCGCGCGATCTTCCGCGCGCCGGAAATGGTGGTGAAGACCTTCTTCGCAGCTAGGGGCCAGGAGCCGACGATCACCGAGGCGGAGGTGCGCGATGCACTGGTTGCTCTCGATCCCCTCTGGGAAGAACTCTTCCCGGCCGAGCAGGCACGCATCGTCCAGCTGTTGGTGGAGCGCGTCGACCTCACCTCCGATGCCGCGAACATCCGCATCCGTATCACCGGCATCGAAGGACTCGTCAACAGCCTTCGGCCGAGAACCTGACCGAAACCGCCATAGGCCACACCTTGAAACCTGAGCGCGCCATCGACGTCAGCACCGACGGTCAAACCATGACCATCCGTGTACCCTTGAAGCTGCGCCGGATCGGCGGCCGGAAGCGCGTCGTCTCACCTCCGGGCGCGACCGCCTGGATGCCGCCGCGGCCCGAGATCAACTCGCCGCTCCTCCACGCCCTCGTTCGGGCATTCCACTGGCAGTCGCTGCTCGACGACGGTCACCACGCCTCGGTCAACGAACTCGCCAAGACGCACGGCATGAATGCCTCCTACGTTGCCGCGATCCTCCGGCTCACCCTCTTGGCGCCCGACATCGTCGAGGCAATTCTCGACGGCCGGCAGCCGCCGACTATACAGCTGCAGCCGCTCATGCGGAGTGGCATCCCGGTCGCGTGGGAGGAGCAGCGTGGCGCCCTCAACTAAGGGCGGGGGCCGCACGCGCTTCATGGCGATTGGCGGCACACGTCATGGTATGTTTGCCGCTCACGAACAACACGGCATTGGGGGAAACGATGCCGCTCGAATACGAATCAGAGGATGCCGACGGGATCGAGACGATCTACTCGTGGGATACCGAGGCCCCCGACACGTCCCGCAAGCTGGTGTTTCGCATCGACGCCGCGAAAGAGGTCGTTGAGTTCTTCCCGCGTGATGAGGGATTTCATGCCGGGAAGATCGTTTTCGACGGGTTCAAACGCGTCCCGCCCGAGCTGAACGAAGCCGGATACATCAAAACCAAAGGCGTCCAGTACCACCTCTCGCAGAAGCTCTCGGCCCTCAATGTGCGGCAGCTCAAGATCACGAAGTCGGGCGAGAAACTCCTGCAGAAGAGTGGCAAAGAGTACCGCATGGTTCTCCCCTACGGGGCCTTTCAGCAGATCGTGGAAGGGTTCAAGGGCGCCGTATCGGAAATGATGGTCGAGCGGCGCTCTGTGGTCGACGGCGTCTTCCACGGGCTTTTCCCCCGCAAGTACGCAACGTCTGCGGTCTCCGCTTCGCGGCGACTGACCCGGCTCATGTCCGGGCTCGATGAGTCCGTCGTTGAGAAGATGGATGCCGCGGCGGTTGACCGTGTTCTCGACTTCACAAAGCTCCTCCTTGAGAAGAGATACGCGCGGGCAGACAAACGCCGCGAGCTCTTCAGCGCAGCAAAACTCAAAGTCGACGATGTTGCCCTTGCAGACGTGATAGGCGAATTCGAGCGGCTGCTTGCTGAAAGCCCCAACGAAGCGACCTCGGGCAAATTTCTCCGCAAGAATCTCTTCCTGGTCGAGTCGCGCTACGTGCACGTCATCGAGCGGCTCAACGTCGTTCTCGGTGGCTCGCGTGAGGTGGATTTCGGGATGGTCGACAGCCAGGGATTTCTCGACCTCTTCGAGATCAAGACACCGCGGACGAGCCTGCTCGCCTCCGGCCAGGACCGGGGCAATCACTTCTGGCATACCGACACGGTCAAGGCGATCGTGCAGGCGGAAAAGTACCTCTACAACGCCATGCAGAACGCGCTCACACTAGCTCATGACATCGAGCGCGAGCGCGGCATCAAGGTCCGTGTCATCAGGCCTCGCGCCGTCGTCATCGTAGGCAGTGGCGACCAACTCGACACGCCCGCGAAGGCAGAAGACTTCCGGGTGCTGCGCATGTCGCTACGCAACATCGAAATCGTCCTCTATGACGAGTTTCTGCAGAGCCTGAAAAACCAGCGCGGCAAAATCTATCTGAACTGATTCTCGGTTGCAGTCAGGCCGGCAGCTTGAAGCTGATTTCCGACCGGTCGAGGTTATCCATCAGACGCTGGCAGCTTGCGAAATAGTAGGTGCCGGGAGTTTCGGTCAGCGGCGAATGGTACGAATGATTGCCCTCCACGCGCTTGTCGAAGCCGAAGCGGAAGCGAAGAGAGTTCCAGATCATTCGATCCATGTAGATGTCTTGGGGACCGTGAACTCCGGTCTTGATCGCCGCCCTCACGGCCTTGTCGATCTCAAGGAGCTGAGCGAACGGAATGCCGAGGCTGTTCAGCGAGACATGGTTTTGAGACGGTGAAATGTGCAGCACGGAATCCTCGTAGAATTCGTTGCTGCCTTGCGTGAGAACGCAATAGATCTCGAGCCCGAGCAAGTCACGGTAGACGTCCTGGAACTCGCGGAACAGCGTTAGAAAACGCTCTGGCGCGTAGGTCGGATTGATGCCGTCGCTAGCGAGGCGCCAGTTGCTCTTGAGAAGCAGGGTGTCGGCGAAGGTTACGAACGATATGTCGGGGTGATCGCTGGCAAGCTCGTCGATGCGCTTGCGAAGACGAATCAGCTTGTCTCTCGACAATGCGCCTTGGGCGAGCGCTTTCTTGACGCCGATCGCGTCGATCAGGGCGAAGATGCTGTAGGACCGCGCATAGAGGTTTTCGAGCCATTGGCTGTTGACGAAGATGTGAGGCTTCTCGTCATAGCGCCATGATCCGACGCAGAGGACAAAGCTAGCCTTCGGCAGAGTGATGGCGACCTCGTGAAATCGCGTGAAGAAATTGGGATACCAAGATAGCTGCAGCGCAAATTCATCGATCTTGCGTGCTGCGGCGGCGCCGACCGCGCCTGGCGCATCGCCGGCAGACTTGGCGAACACGGAGAGCATGTAGGCCTCGTATTCGGGCAGCCATTTCTCGTCCATGAGATAGATGTCGCGGTCTAGCGGAACCGCTTCGAACGGGTAGACATCGAAGAACTCATGATGGAACACGTGGGCTCACCGCATGGCGCTTTTCATTGAATCATTTTACCACGCGCTCGATGGCCACCCCAGCTTGGGAACCATCTGGCGGGTCATGTGAATCCGTAAGGCGTCCCAAGAGAACCGACACCGTGTCGACAAGCTCGCAGGGTGCGGGCGCGGTCCGGTGACGCCCGGCCCTCACCGTAACCTTTGGAACTGCTCGAAGCGCTCAGCAAGCCTGTCCTTGCTGGGGTAGTCGCGTTCCCGTGACGGCAGTCGGATGAGCTTGTCGGCGAGCGCCTTCACGCCGTGTTCGAACATCGGCCCATCGTTGATCGACAGGAGCGCCTCGCTGATGTGGATGCGGTAGTCGGGATCGATACCGATGAGGTTCGCATCGAACGCGGCGTGGTGCATCTTCGAGAGCGGAAGGCCGTTGGGCACGACGGGCTGACCCAGAAGCTCTTCGCGATCTGAAACAATATGCGCGGCATCGATCAGCCGCGGTTCCGGAAGGCCTGTGATCGCACACCGGCCGCCATACGCTGCCAACACCGCCTCGCGGAAAGTCGATTGATGAAGCCGTTGTTGGACGAGGCGGCTCGCGTAGCGGCGCTCCGGGGCCTCCGGCACTCCATGCTGAACCGACTGCCCGAACGCTAGTTGGACCTTCAACTGATCCGGCAGGAAGTCGGCGATGAAGGTTGGCCAGATCGCCGAATATCGTCCTGGAGCGACCCCGAGGAAATAGATCACGGGCACCTGATCGTCGCGTGCCCGTCGGAGCCAGCGATTGTCTGCCGCGTCAGGATTCGAGCCCATGAACGCGTAGTCGATCAGCTCCGCTCCCCGTGCGACCTGCTCGTGGACCACACGCTGATCATCGTACCAGACCCGGGCTCCGCTGCGCGGGAACACGGTTCGGATCGATAGCAGATGCTCCATCGAGCGCGGCTTGAAGATCCCTCGCTGCGGATTGACGAGGGGCACGCGCTCACCAGCGAACACGAAACCCCCGGCCAGTTGCTCGCTGCTGAGAACATCTGAGATCGCGATCCGACGGACATGCTCCGCCGCTGCCATTCGCATCGCGAAGTCGCGCGTCGTCTCCATCAGCCCCGGAATCGGTTTTCCCGGTGCCATCGAAGGGCATCGGAAGATGGTGACGCCGACGCGAGCACAGGTGGCTGCACCTGAGCGCCGTGGAGGTCGTAGTAGTGCCGGCCGTTGTCGAAGTCCGCCTTCAGCCGACCGCTGACCACGAACTTGGAGTCCTGATCGACCGTGACGTAGCCGAGATCGAAGAGCTTGTGGATGTCGGTCCGAAGCAACAGCCCGTTCGAGCCTTCGTGAGGACCCCCGTCCGAGTAAGGCCGGATGTGAGCAGCATCCAGAATGGGCAGCGTCCGCTCACCGCTGACAGCGCATTTCCGGCCATAGGCATCCGTGACGAGGACTCGAAATGCTCCCTGGCCGAGACGCGGCTTGACCAGAACCGGTGTTCCGTAGCGGTTGATGGGCAGTTCCTGCTCCGCTCGAGACAGAGCCATTCGTTCGGCAACAGCCCCCAAAAGCTTCGCACCCTCGCCATCGCTCGTGTCGTAGCCCTTCCCGACTACAGTGTTCTGCGCCCAGTCACTCGGCGCTGGAATCCATAGATCGCGTGGCCAGAAGGACGGTGCGGTCAGGATGCGACAGCCGATGGGCGGGTTGCTTCGTCGGACATCGGCCGCGCCTTCTTTGCGGTAGTGAGCGATGCGCTCGCACATCTCATCGAACGATCTCACGCCGTTCTTTTGGCCGAACGCCTCCCACGCCAGCGACAGCGGAAGATTGGAGGCGTGTGAGAACACGCCACAGCCGACGATGAAGTTCGCGGGTGCGTGAAGCTTGAACAGGAACAATTCGCCGGGGAGCAGGGCCCTGAACGACGTCCGCCCGGACGGCGCCCAGAAGTTGACCTCCTCCGGTCCGCTCGTCGCGAGGAAGTCAAACCAGTTCCGGTCTGTCACAGCGACGAAGAGTTTCACCATAGGTGCTTAACCTGGCCGAAAACAGCACGGGCGCGCAAGACCGCTCATGACCCATGCAACCCGTTTATCTTCGTGGACGTCTATGTCAAAACATCTCAACGCGTGCGTGTATCGCGAGGGCGGGATATCCTACATTTTTTGGAGGCGATGGCGGTGCCGATAAACTATCAACTCTCGAGGATTAACATCAAGAGTTGGCGTGGCATCGATGCGTTCGAGGTCGATCTGCGCCCCGGTTTTCCTAACGTCCTGATAGGCGCGAACAATGCCGGGAAGACCGCGGTGCTGGACGCGATCGCCCTAGCGCTCGCGTCGCCGGCGTTCGGTGGGCAATGGTCTCCGGACCAGGAAGACTTCTATTGTGACCAGCGGGGCAATCGAAGCGCCGAGTTTACTATTCAGGTGCTTTTCGCGGCCGGCGACGAGACGGGCTATCCAGCAGTGCGGGGCGTTGGCAAGCCGATCTCGGTACGAGGGGTGCAGGTGCGAGGCACTCTCAAGGAGGGAAGGGCAAAGCATCAACGCACTCTTCTTGATGAGAACCTGCAGCCGATCCTTATCGCTCCAAGGACGGCGCTATCGGCCGTGGACAAGGTGAAGTGGAAGAACCACGGTGTCAGCTGGATGCAGTATTATGCCCGACTAGACGAGATTTCCGACCATGTCCCCGAGGTTTGGCTGTTCCGACCACGGGAGATCGACGCCTCCCTATATGTCTGGAAGCGCGGGCCGATCGCGCGGCTGAGCCGGCTTCTTGCCAGGCGATTCCTGAACGACAAGTGGAGCATCGACCGCGATGATGGAAAGAACCGGCCGATGCCAGAGACACTCTACAGAGCGTATGAATTCTTCCGCGAGGCCGTTGAGAAGTTTCCGTTCTGGCGCGAGGACATGAAGCCAAAACTCGAGGAGGTCATCGCCCGATACGTTGGGACCCAAGCCCAGGTGGACCTGAGGCCCGACGTACAGCTATTCGAGGAATGGATCGCACAGCAGCTCTCGATTTCTCTGGCCACCGATCCGGCTGGCGTGCTCACACCGTTGAACAGCATGGGCGATGGTTGGCAGAGCGTCCTGCGACTAGCAGCTCTGGAAGCGCTCTCGCAGTACGAGACAGAAATGAAGGACCGTGTCGTTCTCCTGATCGAGGAGCCGGAGACGCATTTGCATCCGCACCTGCGGCGCAAGTTTCGAAAGGTCTTGGCAGAACTATCGAAAAACGGTTGGGTCGTGGTGTACGCGACCCATTCGCCCGAGATGGTCTCGTTCGACGCTGATCAGGTCATTACTCGCCTAGTTCGGGTGGGCGGTACGTTGGCATCCAATAGCATCCACACAGACAGGATCGCGGCTCCCGCCAAGCTGCAGTCGAAGCTTGATGAGCGCGGCGCGCACGATTTCCTCTTCAGCACAGGCACGGTTTTTGTTGAGGGCCGGGACGACGGCTTCGCCTGCCGAGCAACGTTCGATAACACTGGCGTTGATATTGATGGTCGATCCATCAGCATCACGCAATGCAATGCCGTTTCTGTCATTCCCGCCTTTGCAGCCATCGCCAAGGATCTCGGTATCCGCTGGTGCGCCCTTACGGACGAGGACCGCTTGCCCAATGGAACTATCAACCCCAAGACCGAGGCCGAGAGGAGGAAGATCCAGGCCCTGCAGGGTAAAAACGACGTGCAGGTCCAGTGGCCCGTAGCGCTCGAAGCCTGCCTCGGCATCGCCGCGCCTCACAAGGCACAGCCTGATTTAATAGAACCGCTGCTCGCCCATAAGGACTGGCGAACCACTCACCCCCACTACCATGCCACAGTGGCGTCCATCGCCGCCTGGATTGATCCCGCGCTCCACATATAAGCTTGCAATGCTCTATTCTTGCTGGGTCTTGCGTACTTGAATGTGCAGCGGGAATTCTTCCCGGAGCCTGGTAATTCATTTTGGCACGATACCACTTTGCTTTGAGGGGGAAAACATGAAGCGGACGGCTGCGGTGATTGCGGTGGCGATAGCGATGTTGGTGCCCGCGATGGCGAAGACTGGGGGCGGCTTCATGACGGCTGGTGGCATAGGAATGATTCAGTGTGCCGTGTTCTCGAACTACGTCGCAGAGGCACGCGCCGCCGGCATAAATACGACGAACGGAATACAAAGGATCGATCCCTTCATTTCCTACGCGTTGGGCTTCTACACGGGCTACAATAGCGTGGCCGACGACATGTGGGACATCCTCGCCGGTATTCGCGGCGAGCAGATGCACATCTCCATCATCACAATGATGGACGGCTTCTGTCAGGCGAACCCTACGGATGAGGTGGACGATGCGCTGTTCGATACGATCTATAAGTTGCTGCCGACCGCTCAGATCGAGCCGCCACTGTGATGGATAAGGTTCCTGACGCCGACTTAGCGGAGTAGCGGCCGCTTACCTGCAAGTCCGCTCCTGGCGCACCGAGCTGGTCAGTTTTCGTAACCCCAGATGCCGCGCCAACGGCGATTTGAAACTCGCGCCTAGGCGATCGGCAGATTTCTGCAGCGTACCGACCTGTGTGTCGGAGCCACGAACTACACAGGTTCAGAGAATGTCCCCACGTAGAGAATGAAATGGGCCCGCGGTAGCGGGCTATCGCCACACAGGTCGCCCCAAAAAGCTAGCCAAACTGCAGCCATCTAGGGCGTTGCCAGGGACCCGGAGAAAAGTTCTGGGACTAAGGTTGGTAGCGGAGGAGGGATTTGAACCCCCGACACGCGGATTATGATGCCGGTCGGGTCTCAACCCGACCAGTCACTTAGCCCAACAAAGGCCGTCAAATCTGCCACGCGAAAGGTGGCTTTTCGCGGCGAAACGTCAAACCCCGAACGCGTCGAATTCTCGGTTTACGATGGCCGGCGCCCGCTCGGCGAAGTCGTCGAGACGCCCGGATGCGGATGCCACGCGGCAACGGCCGACGGGCGCGACCTGGGCCACTTCCCGAACCGCGCCGCTGCCAGCCATGCGGTGATCGCGGCGGCGAGGGCGCGATGAGCAAGTCGCAGCCGTCCTCGGTCGCCTCGGCAGAGATCATCATCCTGCCCAAGCAGCTCCGTATGGATTGGGTGGACGTGATGGCCCTCGACTCGCGGCTGTCGCACACGGCGTTCCGAGTCGCCTGCGCCATCGGCTACCACTTCGGCAGCCGAACCGGCAGCACCTTCGTCAAGCAAGACACCGTTGCCCAAGTCCTCGGTCTCAGTCCTCGAACTGTGTGGAGCGCGGTCGCCGAACTCGAGCGGCTCGGCTACCTCCTGGTCAAGCGCCAGGAGCACGCAACCATCAGCCGGACGACGAGGTCGGGCGAGACAATCAACGTCCGCGTGGCGGGCGGCAAGGGTGTCGCGAACAGCTACTTGCCGGCCGTCGATACCTCGCAACTGACTGCGACGAATAGAGGGGCAAACCTCGCAGCCCGTTGCGAGGTTACATGGTCGCAAAGGTCGCAATCTACTGCACCAAACCTCGCAACCAGTTGCGACCCTACCCTTACTTCCCCTTCGGGGAAGAACCCTTACGCGCGGGGGCGCGCGCGCGAAGGCGCGCCCCCTGGCGCGTCGGCGGAGGCGGTGCCGGTGGAGTGGATCACCGACGATGATCCGCTCTGGCCGTCCCTCGTCGAACGCACCGTCCAGGCTGTCGGCCGACGTCCGCTTGCGCTGACCTCGAAATGGCATCCGGGACGTGGCTACGCCTTTCGGGCGCAACTCGTCGCCGAGGTCCGAGCGGCCTTACGGCCCATGTTGGCGACGGGGTGAGCGGCGATGGGGTGGGTCGAAACTCCGGCGCATTGGGGCACGCGGACCGCCGGTCGGATGGGGGGGCGGGTCGAAAGTCTAGGGGTCCGGGGACCCGGACCGGTTGGGGCATTCGCACGCAAAAAGCTGAAATTAAATCCATGAAGCCCACTGCCGACAGACCCATGAAATCTCTTGATGAATTGGTCCTTTGCGGCCTCGCCGAGGCACGTAGCCGCTTCGAGGCTGGCGCAGGCCCAGAATTCGTCCGACCCGTCGACCTCGGCAACGGCCGTGACGGCCTCCACCTGGCGGCGCTCAACCGTCTCGTCGCCCAGGGCTTCGCCGTGACGCGGCCTCGGCAAGTGCCGTTCCGCACCCTGCCGCCAGGCGCCCGCCGGGAGTTCGAGATCCTCGCCGGCTGCGCGCCGCCGGTGGCGATGCCTTCCCGTGTTCGAGAGTACGCGATCACCGCCGCCGGCATGGCGGCGTTCCTGATGTCCAAGAAGGAGACCCTACGATGAACGCGAGCAACGTCCGGCCGCCGACGAGCGGCCCGGAACTGTCCAACTACGTCAGCGGCATCATCGTCCGCTTCGTCCAGGTCCTCGACCTGGCCGGCTGCCACAAGCCCACGATGTCCAATGCGCTCATACTGGCCGCCACGGCGGCGTCGATCGAGTGCCGCGGGCCGCGCTACGTCGCCGCCGAGCTGCGCAAGCTGGCCGACAGCCTCGATGGCCAGGCGACAGAAATCGAGGCGGCGATGAAGGCCGCCGATCTCGGCCCGAAAGGGTTGAATTGATGGCCCTCCCGAAAATTCGCTTGACGCGACTCGCGACGCAGCCGAGTCTCGCGATCGCTGATTTGCGGTTCATGCCCGGTCGACGGATGTCCCGGTCGCCCGCAACGAGGCACCTCCGAAACCCTCGACGGATGTCGGGTGAACGAGGCGAACGGGTCGCGGCGAGTCACTCCGCCGCGACCGGAACGTCGTCGTCATCGGAGGTGCAGTCATGATCCCACAGATCCGCCTTCCCGACCCGCCGAAGGGTTTCGCCTTCAACGTCGAGCGGGTCGAAAGCCCGCGCTTCGACGTCCGGGTCGCCGGCAACGCGGCCGTGATTTCGATCCTCGGCGTGATCGGCGACCAGGCCACCGCCGCGAGCGTCTCCGCGGCCCTCAAGCAGATCGGCTCCAAGCCCGTGCGCCTCGAGCTGAACTCGATCGGCGGCGACTATTTCGAGGGCAGCGCGATCTTCAACTTGCTCCGGCAGCACGCCGCCGGTGTGACCGTCCAGGTCCTCGGCATCGCGGCCTCGGCCGCCTCGCTGATCGCGATGGCGGGCCGCCGCATCGAGATCGCCAAAAACGCGCAGATCATGGTGCACCGGGCCTGGCTGGTCGCCGCCGGCAACACCGCGACGATGACCGAGGCCGCTGAGTTCCTCGCCCGCGTCGACCAGGCGCTGGCCGAGGTCTATGCCGCGCGTACGGGCCAGGCGGTCACGAAGATCGCGGCGATGATGGCGGTCGAGACCTACCTCACAGCCTCCGAGTCGGTGGCGCTCGGATTCGCCGACAAGATGCTCGCCGTCGATGGCCAGCCGGCCGTCAAGGCGCTTGCCGGCGGCCCGCGGGATCTCCGCGACATGGAGGCGAGCTTCCGCCGCGTCGGCTTCTCCAGGGCCGAAGCGAAGCGCGTGGCCGAGAGTGCCTGGCCCGTCACCCATCGAGAGTCCCCTGAGTTGTCCAACCTCGTCGCCCGCATCACGCAGGCCACCAACGATCTTCGGAAAGGATCAGCCCCATGAACGCCCTTGTTCGTCGCACTGCCCTGCTCGCCGGCACGCCGCTTGGCGCGCCGCGCTTCATCGGTCGGCCGATGGCCGAGAGCGATCCGCTCGCTGCGCTCGCCGCCGCCTTCGAGTCGCATCACCGGGAGGTCGCTGCGCTCGCCGGCGACGTCCATGCGCACACCCGCACGCTCGACGAGGTGCTCGCGCAGATCGCCGCGCTGCAGGTCGGCGGCGGTGGCGTCGGCCCCGGCCAGGTGATCTCGGCCGACCAGCGCGCGCACGCCACAGCCTTCGATCGCTTTTTTCGCCATGGTGCCGATGCCGGCCTTCGCGACCTCGAGGTGAAAGCCTCGCTGCGGACGGACAGTGATCCGGAAGGCGGATACCTCGTCCCCGACCAGATGGAATCCACGCTCGACCGCGTGCTCGGCACCATCAGCCCGATGCGGCGGATCGCGCGGGTGATCCAGATATCGGCCGGCACCTACAAGCGCCTGGTGTCGAAGGGCGACGCCGCCGGCGGGTGGACAGGCGAACGCGAGAGCCGGCCGGAAACCAACGCGCCTACGCTGGCGGAGCTTTCGTTCCCGGCAATGGAGGTCTACGCCAACCCTGCCGCGACGCAGACGCTGCTCGATGACAGCCGGATCGATATCGGCGCGTGGCTTGCCGACGAGGTGTCGATCGTCTTCGCCGAGAAGGAAGGCACCGCGTTCATCTCGGGGACCGGCATCAACCAGCCGCGCGGGCTTCTGTCCTACGACACGGTTGCCGACGCCAGTTGGACCTGGGGGTCGATCGGCTACATCGCGAGCGGCGTCGCCGCGGCGCTGAACGACGCCACTCACAACGGCACCGATGCCCTGATCGACCTGGTGTATGCGCTCAAGGAGCAATACCGGGTCGGCGCCACCTGGCTCATGAACGGCAAGACGGCCGCGACCATCCGGAAGCTGAAGATGATCGGCGACGTCGAAGGCTATCTCTGGCAGCCGAGCACCATCGCCGGCACGCCGGATCAGCTGCTCGGCTACCCCGTCACGATCGACGACAACATGCCCGACATCGGCGCCAATACCTGCCCGATCGCGTTCGGCAACTTCATGCGGGCCTACCTGATCGTCGATCGCGTCGGCATCCGCGTGCTCCGCGATCCCTTCACCAACAAGCCCT
>JAGRKZ010000079.1:1922-11225 GCA_020442065.1 Bauldia sp. | reverse complement strand
GGGCCTGGTCCGCGATGGCGCGGGTAATGGCCTGCCGGATCCACCACGTGGCATAGGTCGAGAAGCGCACCTCGCGTTCCGGGTCGAAGCGGGCGGCCGCCTCCAGCAGGCCGACATGGCC
Source organism: Bauldia sp. (assembly GCA_020442065.1). Taxonomy (GTDB): domain Bacteria; phylum Pseudomonadota; class Alphaproteobacteria; order Rhizobiales; family Kaistiaceae; genus Bauldia. Next base: position 11,104 of record JAGRKZ010000079.1, on the reverse strand, counting down.
TTCCTGGATGAGGTCGCTCATGGCGAGCCCGAAATTGCGGAAGCGCGCGGCAATGGCGATGACAAGGCGCATGTGCGCCGCGGTCAGCCGGTGGAGTGCCGTCTGGTCCTTGTCGTCGTGCCAGCGCACAGCGAGATCATGTTCCTCGTCGCGTTCGAGATAGGGTGCGCGCATGGCGGCCCTGACGAAATCGCGGCGGGACGCGGCGGAATAGCCCATTTCACCCTCCATTGCGGTTTCAAGGACCGCCCGAGGAATCGCCCCAAGTTCCAGTTCAGACTAGCGCCGGCCGGCCGGGTGCGGTGCACACATTGGCGTGAACGCGCCCGTGAACGTCATTAAGATTTGTCCACAAACGAAAAGCGCCCGGAACCTCTCGGTTCCGGGCGCTTCGGCAGAACCGAAAGGTCTTGCGGATCAGGCGGCCTGAGCGTCCGCCGTCTCGCTGCCACGGGCGCCGCGGCGCGGGCTCTTGGCGAGGTTCTGCTCGATCTGGCGGATCGCCTCGGTCTCGGAGATGCGATTGACGGACGAAATCTCGCGCGACATGCGGTCGAGTGCGGCCTCGTAGAGCTGACGCTCGCTGTAGGACTGCTCGGGCTGGTTCTCGGAACGATAGAGGTCACGGACCACTTCGGCGATCGAGATGAGATCGCCGGAATTGATCTTGGCCTCGTATTCCTGGGCCCTGCGGCTCCACATGGTGCGCTTGATCCGCGCCCGGCCGCGTACCGTCTCAAGCGCGCGCTTGACCGTGTTGGGATCGGCGAGCTTGCGCATGCCGACGCCCGTCGCCTTGGTCATGGGCACGCGCAGCGTCATCTTGTCCTTGAGGAAACTGATGACGAACAGGTCGAGCTTGATTCCGGCCACTTCCTGGGTGTCGATGCCGACGATACGGCCCACGCCGTGAGCCGGGTAGACGATGTACTCGCCAGCCTTGAACTCGGTCTTGATAGTCGGCTTCTTCGTCTCGGCCGGTTTGGCGGCGACCGCCGCAGGCTTGCTCGCGACAACCGCCGCGGCCGCTTTCGGCGGCGCGACCGGCGCCGCAACGGCTTTGGGTGCTGCCACCGGCTTGGGCGCCGCCTTCTTCGCTGCCGTCGGCGCCTGCTTCTGAGCCGCGGCGGGCTTCTTCTTCGCCGGCGTCACGGGCGGATTCTTGGCCGCAGCCGGGCGAGCGGCCCCACGGGCCGGCGATTTCGGCTTCGCCGCGCCGGCCTTACGGGCCGGAGCCGCCTTCTGCGCCGCAGCGACCGCGCGCTTCTTGGAAGGCGACGGCTTCGACGCAGCAGGCTTGGCGGCCTTTGCGGCCGCCGCCTTCTTCTCTTTCGGCTTGCTCATAGTGAACCTTTTTGTGCCTTCCTACTCGGCACCGGGCGCTCGGACCTGGCTCGCTTCACGGCAAGATTTTACCCTTGGCCCGGCACGGCCGGTCCTGGTGCACTTTGAAGTGCGATCCGAACGAGGGCTATTCTGGTGCCTGGAAGGGCGTGGCTTCGCGCAAAAGCGCCTGATTACTCCAACTACCGGAGCAATATAGCACAAAAACAGGAATTTTCAATGGTTTACCGCTTCCACGGTAAACCACCTCCAGAAGTCATCGCATCAAATCGCCGCTACCATGATGCAGAAGCGGCACAAAACGGCGGACCTGTGCGGCGCCGCTAGTCGCCCTCGCCCGGCTCCGGCGAGAAGTACTGTTCGAACTTCCCCGCCTTGCCTTCAAACTCCTTGGCGTCGGACGGCGGATCGCGCTTGATCGTGATGTTAGGCCATTTTGACGCGTATTCGGCGTTCAACTGCAACCACTTCTCCAGACCCGGCTCGGTGTCGGGCTTGATGGCGTCGACCGGGCACTCCGGCTCACATACCCCGCAATCGATACACTCGTCGGGATGGATGACGAGCATGTTCTCGCCTTCATAGAAGCAATCGACGGGACAAACCTCGACGCAATCCATGAACTTGCAGCGGATGCAATTGTCATTGACGACGTAAGTCACTTCTTGGTGTCTCCGAACGGTCTGTCGGCCCGATCCGTCGACCGCGAGCCTCCGGATGCCGTCGATTGGGTATCCGTTTTGCTGCGGGCGCGCAAGAAATGGCGGTTCCGCTGATACACGGCCGGGTGGTCGCGGTTTCTATTCCTCGTCGCCGGACGAAAAATCGTCGCCCGCCGCGCCGTCGCGCAGGGCAAAGAGCTGCCGGCGCTCGCGCTTCGTCGGCCTTGGTCCAACCCGCGGCTCGTCCTTCCGCCCGGGCGGGGCCGTCGGCGTAAGATCCTCATAGAGGAGCTTCGCTTCCGGTGACGGCCCACGCCGCTCACCGAGCTGTTCCACCTTCAGGATGCGCACGCCGGATTCGATGGCAACGGTCAGCACATCGCCGATCTTGAGCGGATGGCTGGCGTTGAGGGTCTTGGTGCCGTTGATCCGGACCCGGCCGCCTGTGACCAACCGCTGGGCCAGTGTCCGCGTTTTGACCAGCCGGGCATACCAGACCCATTTGTCGATGCGACGGCGATCCTCCGCGGCCACGCCGTGCCGCCCTACCCGTCGCGCTTCTGCGATTCGAGCTGGGCCTTCAGCGCCGCAAGGGCGGCGAAGGGCGACAGCGGGTCGGCCTGCTTCTGGCGCTCCGGACGGTCCTGCCGCTCGGGGCGGGCCTCGCGCGCGGGTTGACCGGGACGATCGTGGCGCGGCCCCTGACGCGGCGGCCTGCCCTTACCGTCCCGAGGGGGACGGCCACCCTGCCGGCCCTCCCCACCCCGCTCACGCCGCGGTGGCCGCGCCCCGTCGGACACGGGCTCGGCGGACTGGCCATCGGCACGACCATTCTGCGGCCGGCCCCTTCGTTGGTCGGGTCGGCGACCGGCGCGCTGCGGCCGCCAGATCTCGATGAAGGCAGGCTCTTCCGGAGCGGGGGCTGCGTCGGCCGGGGCTGCCTCCGGCACCGCCCCCTCCACCGGCGTGCTCTCGGCGTCCGTCGCCGACGGCGCTTCGGCTCCGCCGGCCGCGCCCAGCTCCGTCACAGCCGATATCGGCGCGCCGTCCGGCGCCAGCCCCTCGGCCAGCGTGTCGAGCGAGACGTCCGCATCGGCAGCGGCGAGCTCGGCCTCCTCGATGATCCCCGGACGGGCCTCCCCATCCCCGGCGGCATCGGCGTCACCGCCGGGCGCCGCCTCAATCTCTTCTCCCCCGACCTCGTCGGCCGGCATGGCCCCAGTCTCGTGAGCCACCGTCTCGGCCGGCGCAGCGACAGCGTCCTCGGATACGGGGCCGTCGCCGGGAGCAGATGCCGGCGGCGGGGCGGGCCGGCGTTCCATGCGGTAGCCCAGGGCGCGCAGCACCGACGCGAAGTCTTCGCCCGAGCAGCCGAGCAGCGAGGTCATCGTGACCGTGACGCGGAAGCCGTTGCCGTCCACCGCCCCCTCCGGCGGGGTTGGAACCTCCGGCGTCGGCCGCCAGGCGATCAGCGGCCGGATGCAGTCGGCGAGCCGCTCGATGATATCGACACGCACCGCCATGTTGCCCGCGGCGCGATAGCCGACCACACGATAGAGATCGCGCGGGATCGCGGGATCGGCCTTGAAGCTGGTGCGCCCCGAAGCGGCGAGCTGAACGAGCTCGGCGGCCTGGTCGGACGAGCCGTGCTTCACCGACCACAGCACCGCCAGCAGGGCCGCGGGCCCCGGCTTGAGCAGGGCCGGAACATAGATGTGATGCGCGCCGAAGCGCACCCCGAGCGCGCGCATGCCGGCGCGGGAGTCCTGATCGAGGCTCCGCACTTCCTCAGCAATGTCGGCGCGGTCGACCACGCCAAGGTTCTCGACGAGCCGGAACGCAATGCCCCGCGCCTGCGGCGACAGCGTCTCGCTGGCGCCGAGATCGACCAGCGGCTTCAGGAGCGTCTCGATCCGGCTGGCGAGCCAGAGGTCGATGCGCGCCTGCACGCGCTCGCGCGGGCCTGCGGCCAACGCGTCGTCGGCGAGCAGGATCAGGCGCGGCTTGAGCACGCTGTCGCCATCGGCAATGCGCGCAATCACTTCGCCGCGCCAGCGGAGCATGCCGTCGGACGCGAGCACGAAATCGGGATTGGGCGAGGTCGCAACCTTCTCGGCCCGCTCCGCGATCTCGCCGCTCAGCGCCTTGGCTGCCGCCGCGCGGAGCGCCTTGACGTCGGTTCCCTCGGCGCTCGCATCCGCCTCGAAGCGGAATCCGGCGAGTCGTCCCACATGCTGCCCCTCGACCAGGACGTCGCCGGTGGCCGTGATTTCCGCTTCGAGCATCGCCTTCTCTTTCAGGCGCCGCATCAGCACGCTGGTGCGGCGGTCGACGAAACGCGCCGTAAGCCGTTCGTGCAGCGCGTCAGAGAGACGATCCTCTACAGCGCGCGCGCGCTCCTGCCAATGCAGCGGATCGTCGAGCCAGTTCGGACGGTTGGCGACGAAGGTCCAGGTGCGGATATGGGCGATGCGGTTGGAGAGCGTGTCGATGTCGCCCTCGGCGCGATCGGCATAGGTCACCTGCCGGTCGAGCCAGTCGTCCGGAATCCTGCCATCGCGGGCAAGGAAGGTGAACAGGGTCGTCACCAGCTCGGCATGGTTGGCCGGCGCGATCTTGCGGTAGTCCGGGACCTGGCACGCCTCCCACAGGCGCATCACCAGGTCGCGCGAGCGCGCCAGCTCCGCCACCGGCGCGTCGCGGGCAATGGTTCCGAGCACTTCGACATCGTCGGCAGGCGGCGCCTTGGTCAGTCCCTCGACCGGCGCCGGCCGGTCAAGGCTGTCGCGAAGCGCGGCGATCGTCGAGAAATCGAGGTCCCGATTGCGCCACTGCACGGTCTTGACCGGCTGGAACTGATGCGTCTCGAGCGCCCGGATCAGCTCGTCGTCGAACGCCTCGACACGGCTGGTGACGCCGAACGTCCCATCCCGCATGTGTCGCCCGGCCCGCCCGGCGATCTGGGCGAGCTCAGCGGCGTTGAGCTTGCGGAACTGGAAGCCGTCGAACTTCCGGTCCGATGCGAAGGCGACGTGGTCGAGCTCGAGGTTGAGCCCCATTCCGATCGCATCGGTAGCGACGAGAAAGTCGACGTCACCGGACTGGAACAACTCTACCTGGGCGTTCCGCGCTCGCGGGCTGAGCGAGCCGAGAACCACCGCGGCGCCGCCGCGCTGGCGGCGGATCAGTTCGGCGATGGCGTAGACCTCGTCGCTCGAGAAGGCGACGACCGCAGAGCGACGGGGCAGCCGGGTGATCTTCTTGGACCCGCTCCATGCCAGGACCGACATGCGCGGCCGGGTGACGATGTTCGCCCCGGGCAGAAGCTTGGACACCACCCCGCGCATCGTTGCCGCGCCGAGAAGCAGCGTCTCCTCGCGACCACGAAGATGAAGAAGCCGGTCGGTGAAGACGTGACCGCGCTCGAGGTCGCCGGCAAGCTGGATCTCGTCGATGGCAAGGAACGCCGCGTCGGTTTCCGCCGGCATCGCCTCGACCGTGCACACCCGGTAGCGCGGCGACGGCGGGACGATCTTCTCCTCGCCGGTGATCAACGCCACCTGGTCCGCGCCCACCCGGGCGGCCACGCGATTGTAGACCTCGCGCGCGAGCAGCCTGAGCGGGAGCCCGATGATGCCGGAAGCATGGCCGAGCATCCGTTCGATCGCGAGGTGGGTCTTGCCGGTGTTGGTCGGCCCCAGGACAGCGACGACGTTCCGACCGCTGACCGCGGCGGCGCCGGGTAGGGAAGCAAGGCTCATGCTGATTGCGGATGCTCCGTTGTCGTCAGGCCCCGGCCGCCGCCCGACAGCCCCGCACCTCTACCATGGGTGCCCGGGAACTGGCGGAAAATAATGAGTTCCAGCGCCAGTTAAAGCCCCGATAGAACGAGTCTGGAACAAAACCCGTCCGAATCGCTGACTCGGGGGCTGTCTCGATCCGTTCCATACGATATGTTCGGAAACCTGCTCCGGCACCCCCCACATCTTGGAATCGTCGTCCGACTCAGGTGACGTAAACCGGAATCACTCCGCCTCCACGCACTTGGGCAAGAGTCAAGTCGAAAAGCGATGGACGTCGACGGCGCGATCCTGTGGATAACGGGGAAACGGATCGTAGAAACGCTCAGTCGCCGGCGGCGGCGTGTTGCGCGCTGGCGGTGGCCGTGAACCGGGTCGCAAAGACGACCAGATCCCCCCACCGCGTCCCGAGAATGATCCGGTATGGCACGAGGACCCCTGTCCTCTCGACCGGGACGAGCCAGATCTCGACCTTGTCGCTATCGATCATGTCGGCGATGGATTCGCCCCCGCTCCGGTGGCCGGCAATGGGAAACAGCCTGGCGCCGCAGACCACCACCTGTCCGGCATAGGTATTGCGCCCGCCATCCACCGCCTTCATGGCCTTGAAGGAAAGCTGCACGTCGAAGCGCGTCCACCCGTCGAACACCTTGATGCGGCGATCGCAGGCGGCCCGCCCGAGAGGCGCCTCCGGACGATCCATCGGCACCAGAAAGGCGCTGAGCGGGTCGACGACGCCGGTCTTGTGGCTCTGCGTAACCGGTATCCGATCCGGCGCCTTGGACAGGCTGGGGACCGCCGTCACCTCCGTCACCCGGCCGGAATTCATGGCCATCCGGACGTGCGTGCCGAAGCCGTTCTCTTCCGTCTCGAGTTCGAACGAAGACGGCAGGACGCGCTGGCCGGCGAGCCGGCCCGAGCCGGAAAGAGCCGCGGTGGCGTCGGTGACCATGCGGGACACGCCGCTGGTGGCCCCCTGGATCGAAGCGTCGTAGGAACTGCCGACGAACTTGCTCGACGCCGACGCCCGCCCGATCACGGCGCCGCCGAGGGTGATCGCATAGGTCGCCCGGAAGTCCGTGGTCTCGATCGCCCGCGACTGGGCGATGGCCAGGCTCGCGACAAGCGCGAGCGCCGTCGGCACGGCCAAGAGCCGGGACCGCCCGGTCCAGAGCGCTTTCCAAGCGGTCATCGGCCTCATCGGGACCCACCTGCCGGCGTCCGCCGGTCAATCCTTGACGAAGTGTGAATGCGAATGGTTAACGAATTGGAACCGGACGGCGCGAGGGTTGGGGTAGCGTCAGGCGGCGCGGCCCCGTTTCGCAGGGTCTCCTTGACCATCCCGAGCTTGCTCACTATAGAAGCCGCTTTCCGACACCCGTATGGGACTGTCCCTCGCCTCAGGGCGGGACGTAGCCACGAACTCTGAAAGGATAACGCCATGGCCCGGCGCTGTGAACTCACCGGAAAGGCGGTCCTGACCGGCAACAATGTCAGCCACGCCAACAACAAGTCGCGGCGACGCTTTCTGCCGAATTTGAGCGAGGTCACGCTGATCAGCGATGCGCTCGGCCAGCGCGTCCGGCTCCGCATCACCTCGCACGCGCTCCGCTCGGTCGAGCATCGCGGCGGTCTCGACAAGTTCCTGCTCGCCTCGCGCGACGCGCAGCTTTCGATCAATGCCCGCCGGCTCAAGCGCCAGATCGAGAAGCGGGTCGCCGAAGCACCCGCCGCGCCGTAGCACGCGTCGGCCCCGGCATGTCCAGCGGCGCCCTCCCGGGCGCCGTTTTCATTTTCACTCGGCCGGCGCATCGAGCGCGGTGGCATCGCGCTCCTCTACCAACGCGAACGTCAAAAGCAGCGTCCGCTGGATCGGGCTTTGGTTGTTGTCCGAAACCAGCGTGATCAGGGTCTCCCCACCCGGACCGCTGCTCAGCGCCATGCCTTCCATGTTGTCGATCTGATAACCGAGCGGGGCCTCGAACAGCACCTCACCATCGACGGTGCGCCCCGGCGCGATGTCCGCGGCCACGATCCGACGGATCCGGGCCGAAATCCCGAACGGCAAACCGATCCGGCGCTCGAGGATCAGGAGGTCACCGTCCGGCAGGAACACCGCGTCGGTGACGTCATAGAGGTCGCTGCGGTGTATCGCGAACCCGCCCGCGCGCGGCCCACCGACGATCCAGGCGCGGCTGTCGCCCTTGCCGTCCCGCAGCACCTCTGCCACCAGGACCATCGCACCGCGAAGCGGACCATCCAGCGGCGCGACGGCGAGCGCTTCGACGCCATCACGCCCCGTCATGCCGCGCACGGCGGCCGGCACCGGGACATCCACCGAGGGCGACGTGACATAGTCGGGACCGGCGAAGGCGCGGACCCCATTGGCCCGCTCGAACACCACGAGGGCGGTCGATACGCCCTTCCTTTCGGCAAAGCGCAGCCCTTCGGCGTCTCCCCACCGCTTGCTGGCCACGGGTTCTCCGGCGCTGTTGAGGATCGGCGCCATGGCCGGCGCCTCGATGCCGACCAGCCGTCCGTCCTTCATCACCGGCCGCGCAGCGAACCACCAACCCTTGTCGGTGACGGCGTAGAGCGTGCCGTCTCCGGCGAAGTCGAGTCCGGACAGTGCGCTGAACTGCCGTTCGGCCAGCGACCAGAGCTGCAGGCCGCCCCGGAATTCGAGCTGGCCGAACCGCGTCGCGTCGCTGGTGCGATCGAACCGCTCTATCGGGGAGGTATCGAGGGTGATGGGCTGCAGCCCAGCGCCGGCCTGTGCGCCGCCGCCGACCAGCGTCGCAACAAGCAACGCCGCGATGCGCAGGGTGGCGCCACGATTCACGCGACCGCCCGGCGCGGATGCCGTCCGCGACCCGAGCCGCTGGCCCGGTCTTCGAACAGCTCGGCGAGCTTCTCGGTCATGGCGCCGGCCAGCTCTTCCGCATCGACGATCGTGACGGCGCGGCGATAGTAGCGCGTCACGTCGTGGCCGATGCCGATCGCGATCAGCTCCACCGGCGAACGGGTCTCGATTTCCTCGATCACGTAGCGAAGGTGGCGCTCGAGATAGTTCCCCGGATTGACCGACAGGGTGGAATCGTCCACCGGGGCACCGTCCGAGATCATCATCAGCACCTTGCGCTGCTCGGGTCGCGCCAGCAGGCGCGAATGGGCCCAGGCAAGCGCCTCGCCGTCGATATTCTCCTTGAGCAGCCCTTCGCGCATCATCAGGCCGAGATTGCGTCGCGCCCGCCGCCAGGGGGCGTCCGCCGCCTTGTAGATGATATGGCGAAGGTCGTTGAGACGGCCCGGATTCTGCGGTTTGTTGGCCTGGAGCCAGGCCTCGCGGGACTGTCCGCCCTTCCAGGCGCGGGTG
>JAGRKZ010000079.1:0-1907 GCA_020442065.1 Bauldia sp. | reverse complement strand
CGAGGATCTCGACCTTCACACCGCACCGCTCCAGCGTGCGGGCGAGAATGTCGGCGCAGGTTGCCGCCACGGTGATCGGCCGCCCTCGCATCGAACCGGAATTGTCGAGCAGCAGCGTGACGACGGTGTCGCGGAACTCGGTGTCGCGCTCGACCTTGAAGCTGAGCGGGTGCATCGGATCGATCACCACCCGCGACAGGCGGGCCGCATCGATCAGTCCCTCCTCGAGATCGAACTCCCACGCGCGGTTCTGCTGCGCCATAAGGCGTCGCTGCAGGCGATTGGCGAGGCGCGCGACCGCGCCCTGGAGATTGGCGAGCTGCTTGTCGAGATAGGAGCGCAGACGGTCGAGTTCGGCGGCGTCGCAGAGGTCCTCCGCCCGGACGATCTCGTCGAAACGCGTCGTGAAGGCGCGATAGTCGACCATCGGCGGCAGGTTCGAGAACGGTGTCGGCGCGCGCCGGGCTTCGCCCGAGTCCTGCGAATCCGACATCTCGCCGTCGTCCATCATGTCTTCGGCTTCGGCTTCCGTCGCTTCGCCCTCGCCGGCCTCGGCGTCGTCCGCCGACGCCTCCACCTCTTCCTCGGCGGTGGCTTCGGCGCTCTCGCTCTGGTCGGCGGCGCCTTCGCTCTCGTCGGCGTTGCCGGTCTCGCTGTCGTCTTCGTCTTCCTCGCCGCCTTCAGCCCCGAGCTCGTCGGCCATGTCGAGCGAGGCGATGACGTCGCGGATGACGTCGGCAAAGACGCGCTGGTCGTCGATGACCTCGGAAAGGCGGTCGAGGCTGTCGCCAGCCCGCTCCTCGATCCAGTCGCGCCAGAGATCGACCACCTTCTGCCCGGACTTGGGTGGCGCCTTGCCGGTGAGCTTCTCCCGCACCACCAGCGACACCGCGTCCTCGAGCGGGGCATCGGCGCGGTCGGTCACCTCATGATAGTTGCCGCGATGATAGCGGTCCTCGAGCATCGCCGCGAGATTCTCGCCGACGCCCGCCATGCGCTTCGCCCCGAGGGCCTCGACCCGCGCCTGCTCGACCGCGTCGAACACGGCACGGGCGTTGCGGCCCTCCGGCAGGAGCGCGCGATGCACGCCGGGATCGTGACAGGCCAGCCGCAGGGCGATCGAGTCGCCGAGGCCCCGGGTCACCGCAACGTCGTTCGCGGTGAGCTTCCGCGGCGGCTCGGGCAACCGCGCCCGCAGCCCGGCGAGCGACGGCCGATCGGCAGCGAAGGTGACTTCGAGATCGGGCTTTGCTGCGATCGCCCGCATGCAGCCGACAACTGCCCGCTTGAACGGGTCGATTGCCGATTCCTTGGGTTGGGCGGGCTTCTGGTTCGGGCTCATCTCACACAACCGGCGAATTGGCGGCGCACAGCTCGGTCGCGGCCGGCTCCCCTTACCGGGAACGCCGCCGCCTGCCGAACCGCAACGCCCCTTTGTGCCGCCTCACGACGGCGAGGGGAAGCACCTCGTCGGCGGGGGCGCGTCTCTCCCCATCTGAGGAGGTTCCCCGCGGACGGTCTTGGCGTCGCTCAGCTCAGAACGACGTTGGCCGTCGACTGCGGCAGCTCTTCATTGAAGCAACGCTGATAGAACTCGGCGACCAGCGCGCGCTCCAGCTCGTCGCACTTGTTGACGAAGGTGACACGGAAGGCGAAACCGACATCGCCGAAGATCTGTGCGTTCTCCGCCCATGTGATCACCGTGCGGGGACTCATCACCGTCGACAGGTCGCCGTTGATGAAGGCGTTCCTGGTCATGTCGGCGAGGCGCACCATCTTGGCGATCGTCGACCGCCCTGCGGCGTCGCGGTAGGCGGCCACCTTGGCGGCGACGATGTCCACTTCCTTGTCGTGCGGCAGGTAGTTGAGCACCGTAACGATGGACCAGCGGTCCATCTGGCCCTGGT
>JAGRKZ010000262.1 GCA_020442065.1 Bauldia sp. | reverse complement strand
AGGTCGCGCGGCAGTTCGACCAGCTCTCGGACGCAACGCTCACCGCCGCGATCCTCCAGACGGTGTTCGCGGCGTCGATCACCTCCGAGGAGCCGACCGAGGAGGTATTGAATGGGCTGCTCACGCCGCAGGAACAGGCGCGTCTCGCTGCCACCGGCGTGTCGCCGTGGGACGCCTACATCCAGGCGCAGTCCGGCTGGTACGACACCGCGACGATCAATCTCGGCATCAACGGCCGGATCGCCCATCTCTTTCCGGGCCAGAAGCTCGAACTCCATCGGGCGCAGCACCCGCATTCGGACTACCGCGACTTCGCCGCCCATCTCCTGGGTGAGCTGGCGCGGTGCATGGGACTCACCTACGAGAGCGCCACAGCCGACTACACCAACGCGACCTATTCGAGCGTACGGATGGCGACCGGCGAGGTCTTCCAGATCACGCTCTATCGCCGCGCGCATGTCATCGCGCCCTTCTGCAACTCGGTTTACGAGGCCTGGCTCGAGGAGGAGATTGCCCGCGGCGGCATTCCGTTCCCAGGCGGGCTGGGCGGCTTTCTTGCCAATCGCGCGTCGGCGTGCCGGGCGATTTGGCGCGGTGCGCCAAAGCCGCAGGCCGACGATCTCAAGACCGCCAAGGCGCACGAGATCTGGTGCCGCCTCGGCGTCATGACCGACGCTTCGATTGCCGAGGACCTCGGCTACGACATCGAGGACGTCTACGCGCAGCGCGCCCGCGAAAAAGCGATGCGTGAGATCTACGGCCTGCCGGACGCCCAGCACCAGGGCATCACCACGGCACTTGGTGAAGAGCCAGCGAACAAGACCGATACAGCGGGCCAGGACGCGTCCTCATGACGGTTGCCACCGACTACGCGGATCCTTGCGCCGTGCTGCCGAGGATCCGCGAGGCCTACTACGCGCTGCTCGAGGGCCGGCGCGCGGAATTGGTCGAGTTCGATGCCGGCAACGGGGTCCGGCGTCGTGTTCAGTATGGCAGCGGCGACATCGCGGCGCTCCACGCCGAGCTGAACCGACTCGAGGGGTTGTGCGCCAGCCGGTCCGGCGCGCGTCGCCGCTTCGGACTTCGCGCGGGAGGGTTCTGATGGCGGGACAGCTCCATCATCTCGCCGATCGGCTGCTCAATACGCCACTGCTCATTCATCCTGCCAAGGCGGAGGTTCTCCTTGCGGTCCTTTCTGGCAGGATCGGCATCGAAGGCGATCTCGGGATCGGACCGGGGATCGACGCCACCCGTTTCGTCGGCTCGGCACGAAGAGAGAGCGGCCGATCTGCGCTGACGCGAGCAACCAACGGCGTTGCAATCGTGCCAATCCTCGACACGCTGGTGAACCGCGGCGCCTGGCTCGATAGCCGCTCGGGTCTGACCAGCTACGAGGGCATCGGCGCCCAGATCCGCGACGCTGCGTCAGATCCTGAGGTCCACGCGATCCTGCTCGACGTCTCCTCGCCCGGTGGCGAGGCGGCCGGCATGTCCGGAGTTGCCGACCTGGTCCGCGCTGTTCGTCAGACCAAGCCGGTCGTGGCCTTCGTCAACGATATGGCGGCCTCGGCGGCCTACGGCATCGCAAGTGCCGCGGATGAGATCGTGGTGTCGCCGACCTCGATCCTCGGCTCGATCGGCGTGGTGATGATCCATGCCGACCGGAGCGGCGAGCTGGCGGCGCAAGGGATCAGGCCGACGCTCATCTTCGCCGGCAGCCACAAGGTAGACGGCAATCCGTTCGAGCCGTTGTCGGACGCTGTCCGTGCCGACCTCCAAGCCAGTGTCGATGCACACTACGACGCGTTCGTCGGCCTCGTCGCGGCAGGGCGCGGTGATCGTCTCACCGTCGACGGCGCGCGAGAGACAGAGGCCCGGACCTTCATCGGGGCCGACTCGGTCGCCCACGGCCTCGCCGATCGGCTCGCGCCATTCGACGAGGTTCTCGCAGGACTGTCCCGGCGCCCACCGGCCGGCCTCGGCAAACGCACAGGAGTAAGCCACATGAGCACCGAAACTGCGCCGGCGGCCGACAATACCGGCATCTCGATCGCCGATCGCGATGCGGCCGTGACCACCGCCCAGGCCGAGGAGCGCGCGCGAATCCGCGCCATCGTCACCTCCGCCGCCGCCGAAGGCCGGATGGCGCAGGCGCTGGTTCTCGCCACCGAAACCAGTCTCACCGTCGCAGAGGCCGAGAAGCTGCTCGCCGCCTCACCGAAGGAAGCTGGGATCGACGCGCTCGCCACCCGGGCCGCCAGCGGTCCGGAGATCGGCAGCTCTCGTGATCCTGCCCCGCCGGACGCTGCCGCCGAGCGCACGGTCGCCGGCTGGAAGAAGGCGATCGCCACCGCCAACCAGCGCTTCCACACCGCCTGACCGAGCGACCGGCTCAGGTCAGTTTCTGCACCCAGCCACCCGCTGCCTGACGACACCGGCCTAACCGGAGAACCGCCATGACCGTCCTGCTCGAAGCCCGGCATCCGGGCGAATTCCTGATGACCGAGGCGAACGGCCAGAGGTCGCGCGAGACGATCACCATCGCGAGCGGCTCCGGCATCATCGCCCCCGGGACGGTGCTCGGGAAGGTGACAGCGTCCGGCAAGTATGTCGCCAGCGCCGTTGGCGCCTCCGACGGGAGCCAGAACCCGACCGCCATCAACATCTATGGCGCCGACGCGACCAGCGCCGACGTTGCCGTGTCGGCCATCGTTCGTGACGCCGAGGTCAACGGCCACTGCCTCGTCTACCACGCCGATCGCGACCAGCCGGCCGAGAAGGCCGCGGCGGACGTGGCGTTGGCGGCGACCGGCATCATCGTCCGCTGATCGGCGCGCCGCCGTCGCCCGCGAAAGGACCCTCCATGACCATCCTCAACATTTTCGCGCAGGATGCCTTCAGCGTCATGCGCCTCACCGACGCGCTCCGCGAGATCAAGTACACGCCGTCCCGTATCGGCCAGATGGGTCTGTTCCAGACCACCAGCATCGATACGCTCGATATCGCGATCGAGAAGGACAAGGAGCAGAATCGGATGCTGGTCTCGGCCAGCCCCC
>JAGRKZ010000078.1 GCA_020442065.1 Bauldia sp. | reverse complement strand
CGAGGTATTTAGAAGCATCCGACTGGTCGATCACCGCTGCCTCGATCTCCGCCGCCGGGACCCGCCCGACCGGGCACGCCTCCGGCCCGCGCTTCAGCACGTCCTGGCTGACGTAGTAGCGGTAGAGCCGGTTGCCCTTCCTTGTGTGCGTCGGCGACATCGCCGCCCCGGTCGGCCCAAAGATCAGCCCCTTGAGCAGCGCCGGCGTCTGCGCCCGGGTGTTCGCGGAGCGGGTGCGGACGTTCTCGGCGAGGATGGCGTGGACCTTGTCCCAGAGGCCCTGCTCGATGATCGCGGCGTGCTCGCCGGGATGCGCCGTGCCCTTGTGCACCGCCATGCCGAGGTAGGTCCGGTTGTTGAGCAGCTTGTAGAGGTAGCCCCTGTCGACGAGCTTGCCGCGCCTGGTGCGCACGCCCTCGGCGCGCAGCTCGCGCGCCAGCACCGTGGCCGAGCCGATCCGGACGAACCGCTCGAAGATCGACCGCACGATCGCCGACTCAGGCTCGGACACCACCAGCTTCCGGTCCTTCACCACATAGCCGAGCGGCACGTTGCCGCCCATGAACATGCCCTTGGCTCGCGACGCTCTGATCTTGTCGCGGATGCGCTCGGCGGTGACCTCACGCTCGAACTGAGCGAAGGAGAGGAGAATGTTGAGCGTGAGCCGACCCATCGAGGTCGTGGTGTTGAACGACTGGGTGACTGAGACGAAGGTGACGCCGGCGCGGTCGAAGACGTCGACCAGCTTCGAGAAGTCCATCAGCGACCGCGACAGCCGGTCGATCTTGTAGACCACGACGACATCGATCAGCCCCTCCTCGATATCGGCGAGGAGCCGCTTCAGCGCCGGGCGCTCGAGCGTGCCGCCGGAGAAACCACCGTCGTCATAGGGCTCGCGGATCAGCGCCCAGCCCTCGGAGCGCTGGCTGGCAACGTAGGCCTCGCAGGCCTCGCGCTGGGCGTGCAGGCTATTGAACTCCTGTTCCAGCCCCTCCTCCGAGGACTTGCGCGAGTAGACCGCGCAGCGGAGCTTGCGGGTGATCGGCTTCGTCATGCTGCACCGCCCTGCCGCTTGAGGCCCCAGAAGACGAGCCCGTTCCACCGCGTGCCGGTGATCTCGCGGGCGATCGCCGACAGCGAGCGGTACGGCCGCCCCTGCCATTCATAGCCGTCGGCAAGCACGGTCACGGTGTGCTCGACCCCGCGGTACTCGCGCACCAAGCGGGTGCCGGCGACCGGCCGGGCGTCATGCCGGATGCGCCGGGTGGTGACGTTGTCGCTGTCGTACTGCTCGCCGAGGATCTCCAGACGGCGGAGCGTCTCCGGCTTCAGCCCGCCGTAGGCCAGTTCTTGGATGCGGTAGGCAATCCGGTTCTCGAGGTGGCGGCGGTTGAAGGGCGGCGGCTCGGTCTCGAAGAGCGCTCGCCACTCTGCCTTCAGCTCCGGCATCGGCATGGTCTTCAGCGCGGCCACGCGCGCGGGGATCGGGTCGGTCATGCGATTCTCCGTCGGTTCGGTTTCGCATGACCGCTCCGGTCGGGCTCGAAGTGTAGGCAACTTTCTCCAACGGGTGCAGATACTTGCCTTGACTGCCGGGCGCGGAGCCGGATTAGGCCGAGCGCGAGGATGCGGGTCACCTCGGCGAGGCGTTCCTTGGGGGTCAGTCGCTCGGGATTAAGGGCGTTCATCTGCCGGCTCCGTTTGCGACAGGATGAAGCAGCCTGGTTTCGAGTTACAGCAAAATCAATCGCTTAGCGAAAGACTGCGGCGAAGATCGCAGCATTTCCAAGAATTGCGCAGTCTGCCAAGCTGTGCCTTCCCGCCGCCCGGGTGTGCCCGTCGATGCGGGAGTGCCTCATTGTGCGTGCGACTGCCGCGGCGCACTCTCGGCGCTATGAGATAGGCCTGCCCGCAGGAGGGAAGCCCATGCTGTATGCCGTAAGCGCCAAGCTGATAACGGATCGTGCCGGCGAGTTCTTCACGCGGCTCACTGACGGAAGTATTGCCGCCCAACGTCCCGACGGGCAGGAGATCGTCGCCGCGATGCGTCGTGCGCGCGTCGGGTCGGATGGAACGGTACGCTGGACCGAGACCTGCTTCTGTCCAACACCGTTGAAGCATGAGCGCGAAACCGTGCTCGATCGCTTCTTCACCGATATCGAGACCGACCTCATCGACGTGTCGACCGCGGTCCACGGGGAGCCGTTGATGGAGCAGCTCCAACACGCGGACCGGACACAGCGCTAGGGCAGGCAAGCCCGTGCGCCGCCGCGTCACCGTCTTCGGCGGCACAGGCTTCCTTGGCCGACGGATTGTCGACGCCCTGCTCGCCCGCGGCGTGACCGTCCGTGTAGCCGCACGTCATGCTGCGCGCGGCAACGGCGGGGCAGCCGCGGACCGCTGGGTCCCGGTGCAGGCCGATCTGCGCGATCCCCGTTCAGTCCGGGCCGCGCTTGACGGTGCCGAAGCCGCAGTCAATGCGGTGTCGCTCTATGTCGAGAGCCGAGACGCGAGCTACCGTTCGGTCCACGTCGAGGGCGCCGGCCGGCTGGCGCGGGCGGCAGCGGAAGCGGGGGTCGACCGTCTGGTGCACACTTCGGGCATTGGGTCCGATGCCCGATCGACCTCGGCCTACATCCGCGCCCGCGGTGAAGGCGAGAATGCGGTGCGCGCGGACTTTCCCGGCGCGACGATCCTGCGACCGAGCGTGATGTTCGGCCCCGACGACGCATTCCTGACGACGCTGATCGCACTTGTGGAGCGGCTGCCGGTCGTGCCGCTCTTCGGCGACGGAAGCACCCGGCTGCAGCCGGTGCACGTCGAGGACGTTGCCGCGGCGGTCGCGATTGCTTTGACCGCCTCCGACCCGCCTGGGCACGCCTACGAGCTCGGTGGCCCGGAGGTCCTCAGCTATCGCGCGCTCCTCGAGCGTGTCATGCGTCACCTCGATCGCCGCCGCCCGCTTCTGCCGGTTCCCTTCCCGCTATGGGATGGGCTTGCCGCGACTTGCCAGCTGCTGCCCAGTCCGCCTCTCACCGAGGGCCAGGTGGCGCTCATGCGGCGGGACAATGCCGCCGATCCTGGCTTGCCGGGCTTCGGCGCGCTCGGGATCGACCCGGCACCGATCGAGACCGAGCTCCGGCGTCGCATGGCCCGGCCCTGACCCCAGGCATCGGCTTGGCGCGACGGGGCCTAAAGCTCCCGTGCGAACCACCGAATCCGTCCGACTACGTTGACCTCCTCGGCCATGCATTCGTAGGGCGCGTAGTGCGGGTTGTCGGAGATGATCCGCAGGCGCGGCGGGTCGCTCATGGGGACATGCTCGAGTCGCTTGGCGACCAGGCCCATACCGTCGTGCAGCACGAAGACGCCCGGCGGCGTAGGTGTGCGCTGGTTCATGTCGACGAGCACGGTGTCGCCGTCCTCGAGCGTTGGCAGCATGCTGTCGCCCTCGACCTGCAGCACGCGCAGCATGGAGGGCGCCGCCCTGAGCTTGTCGCGGATCCACGACCGTCGGAAATGGTAGTCGCGCCCGGGGCGGCTCTCGTCCTCCACGATCGCGCCACCGCCCATCGACGGACGCGCGGCCGCATGCGCGATCGCGATGAACTCGTCATCTGGTCGGTCCGCAAACGGAGCGCGTCCCTCGATATGCCCGACCCCGTGGAGCAGCCAGTCGCTGTCGACCTTCAGAACCTTCGCGACCCGCTCCAGCCGCTCCAGGCTGGGCCGGCCCGAGCGGGCGCGAATGATGTCGTAGATGAACGACCGATTGACCTCGGCCAGCGCGGCGACATCGGCCGCCGTCATCCCGAGCTGACGAATGCGGGCGCGCAGGCGGCCGGGCAGCGTTGTCGGCATCCGTCACCCCCGGGCCAGCGTCACTTTTGTGGACGGAACAGGATTGCCGGGTCCGCGTCAAGCGGGTAGGAGCAGACAATCGATACAACCTGAGGGGGAATCGTCCATGACCCGCATCCGGAAGTCCTATTTCACGCTGGAAGAGCTGGCGAGCGAGTGGGGCCTTCCGGAGGCCGACCTGCGGTATGTCGCGGAGAACGGCCTGCTCAAGCTATCAGTGCGCGTGGTCGGCGCCTTCATGGAGTTCGGGATCTGGGAAGAGGTGGAGGACGGACAGCCTCCGATGTCGATCCCTCACGAGCGCTCCTACTACGAGGGACTGGTCGATCTCTACAAGCAGGATGTCTTCGCACTGTTCCGCGATGGCACCGTCGAGCTCGCGCATTTCCTGCGCGACGATGGCTACGCCTCGCTGTTGCGCGACGGAGAAGTCGTCTCCGTGCGATACCGCGACCTCCTGGTGCGGGACGACGAGCTGCGGAGGTTCGAGGCAGAGGTGCTGCCGACGCTGCGTGTCGAGGCGACAAGCTTCGGCGACTTCACTGACTTCTGGTACGAGGGCCGCCGATATCGGTTCACGCCCACGCAGGCGAAGGTGCTGCGCCTCCTGCACGATGCGGCCCTCCGCGGGAACCCGTGGCAGTCCGGCAAGGCGGTGCTCGCCGAGGTCGGCTCGCACTCGCTGAAGCTTGGCGACCTCTTCAAGCGCCGGCCGGAGTGGCGTGATCTGGTCGAGGCCGACGGCTGCGGGCTTTACCGCCTGGCGCTCGTGCTGACCCATCGACGCGCCGCCTGAACGCCGGCTCGTTCGCTTCGAGCGCGTCCCGCAAGAGCCCGCCGAACGGCGGGCTTTTTGATTCGCGCCGCTGCTTTGATTCGGGGAGCGGGCGGAGGCCGGGGGCAGACAAGAGGGGAGACGCAGGGGAGACAAGCAGGAGACAGCGTCTGCCCCCACCATGATCTGACTCGGCTTTTTGGCTCTGGCGCGTCGCCCCTGTCGCCGTCTCTGCGTCCGACGACATCCAGTTTCCTCCTGTTGCACTCTCCTCCGTGACGCCGACGCACGGAGATGGATGTGGACCAGGAGCTTCTGACACAGGCGGCCCTCGCCAGACGGTGGAAGGTCAGCCCCCGCACGCTGGAACGTTGGCGGTGGCTCGGCCGCGGGCCGCAGTTCATGAAGGTCGGCGGCCAGGTCCGTTACCGGCTGCCTGACATCGAGGCGTACGAGGCGGCGCAGCTTCGGGCGACCAGCACCTCGGCAAACATCAAGTCCGCGGCGCCCCTGCGTCTGGTGCGGGCGTGAGCGTCATCAGCATGGCGCGCCCGGTCCGCATCCAGCCGCCCCGGCTAAGCGAAATCGAGCTCTGCGGGTGGATCGCGCAGGCCGACGCGGGCGCGGTCCTCGAGTATCACCGCGGCTTCCTCGCGCTCGACCGGACACCCTTCGGCCGCCTCGGTGAAACACCGGCGCGCGCCGCCCTGGCGCAGCTCGGCACCCGCGCCCACGACCTCGCCGAGCGCGGCCTGGTGCACCTCGTCCAGCTCCGGCACGGCACCGAGGACTACAGCTACTTCGCCATCGCCCGGCCGCGCCGAGAAGGCGCGCTGCCGGATTTCGCATCGCTCACCATCACCGAGGAGGCCGCGTAGTGAACGCCCCCAATCTTCCCCGGCTCGGGGACTTGCCCATCATGCCGATCGGCGACATCGCCGCACTTCCGGCGGCCGTGCTCGCCCTGCTGCAGGAGGAAGCCGAGGAGGCGGCGAAGGCCGCCCGCTCGCTCGCCGACTGGCTGAACGGCGCGATCGCGCTGCGCTACGGCGACCGCGCCGCCGCCGCCCGCCGCGCGGAGGGCAAGGACGTCGGCACCGTCCGCTTCGAGGACGACGAGGTCACGGTGATCGCCGAC
>JAGRKZ010000077.1:5128-6198 GCA_020442065.1 Bauldia sp. | reverse complement strand
GCGCTGATCTTCATGTTCTTCACCATGGCGAACGTCGGCCTGCCGGGCACCTCCGGCTTCGTGGGCGAATTCCTGACGCTGATGGGCATCTTCCAGGTCAACACCTGGGTCGCCGCCGTCGCAGCGACGGGCGTCATCCTCAGCGCGGCCTATGCGCTCTGGCTCTACCGCAGGGTGGTCTTCGGCGATCTCATCAAGGAAAGCCTGAAGACCATCTCCGACATGAGCACGCGGGAAAAGGCGATCTTCGCGCCGCTCGTCGCGATGACCCTGCTCCTGGGCATCTACCCGAGCCTCGTGACCGACGTCACCGGGCCCTCGGTCGCGGCGCTTGTCACCGAATACCACGCCGCCGTGCCCGCCGACACGGGCGTGCAACTGGCCAGCCACTGAGGACGCATCGCGATGATCTCCGCCGATTTCTCCGCCATCCTTCCCGAAGTGGTCCTGGTCCTTTACGCCATGGCCGCGCTTCTCGGCGCGGTCTACACCGGCAAGGACGAACTGGCCGGCACGCTCACATGGGCCACGGTCGCGGTATTCACCGGCCTCGCCGCCTGGATCGGCCTGTCGGCCCCGGGCGAGACCATCGCCTTCGGCGGCATGTTCGTGGACGATGCCTTCGCGCGCTTTGCCAAGGTGACGGTGCTTCTCGGCGCGGCCGCCGTCCTTGCCATGAGCGCGGACTACATGGCGCGGCGCGGACTCGGCCGGTTCGAATTCCCGCTCGTGGTGGCGCTTGCCGTCGCGGGCATGATGATCATGGTCTCGGCCGGCGATCTCATGTCGCTCTACATGGGGCTCGAACTGCAGTCGCTCTCGCTCTACATCCTCGCGGCCTTCCGCCGCGACAGCGTGAAATCGACGGAAGCCGGGCTCAAGTACTTCGTGCTCGGCTCGCTCTCCTCGGGGCTCCTGCTCTACGGCGCCTCGCTCACCTACGGTTTCACCGGCACCACGCTCTTTTCGGGGATCATCGAGACGATCCAGGGCGGGCACGTCTCGGTCGGGCTTCTCTTCGGTCTCGTGCTGATGATCACCGGCCTTGCCTTCAAGGTCTCGGCCGTGCC
>JAGRKZ010000077.1:0-5121 GCA_020442065.1 Bauldia sp. | reverse complement strand
CCGACGTCTACGAAGGCTCGCCGACACCGGTCACGGCCTTCTTCGCCACCGCCCCCAAGATGGCCGCGATGGCGCTCTTCGCCCGGCTCGTGTTCGACGCGTTCGGTGCTGCCGTGGCGGACTGGAGCCAGGTGATCGCGGTCATCTCGGCGCTGTCGATGTTCGTGGGCGCGATCGCCGCGATCGGGCAGCGGAACATCAAGCGGCTGATGGCCTATTCCTCCATCGCCCACATGGGTTTCGCGCTCATGGGTCTCGCCGCGGGGACCGAGGCGGGCGTCAAGGCGATGCTGATCTACATGGCGGTCTATGTCGTGATGAACGTCGGCACCTTCGCCTTCATCCTGTCGATGGAGAAGGACGGCGCCCCGGCGACCGACATCGATACGCTGAACCTCTATGCGAAGAAGGAACCGATCAAGGCGCTCGCCATGCTCGTCCTTCTCTTCTCGCTCGCGGGCGTGCCGCCGATGCTCGGGTTCTTCGCGAAGTATGGCGTGCTGCTGGCCGCCGTGAACGCCGACATGGTGCTCCTCGCGGTCGCCGGCGCGGTCGCCTCGGTGATCGGCGCCTTCTACTACCTGCGCATCGTCTACTTCATGTACTTCGGCGCCGAGACCGACGGGCTGGAGACGCGGATGGTGCCGGCGCAGTGGGTGTTGCTGATGGCTTCGGCCATCGTCATGGTCGCGGGCGTCGTGAACCTTCTCGGCATCGAGGGCGCCGCGGCTCTGGCGGCCGAAGTTCTTGTCCGCTGAGCGGACGGACCGGCCTCCGGTCTGGCCGGAAGGCGTGGCGCGCCACGTCCTCGCGGAGGTGGACAGCACCAATTCCGAGGCGCTGCGCCTCGCGCCGCACCTGACGCAGCCGGCGTGGATACTCGCCCGGCGCCAGACCGCGGCGCGCGGACGGCGGGGCCGGGCCTGGATTTCGCCCGAGGGCAATTTCTTCGCCACCCTCATGATGCGACCCCCGGCCGATCCGGCCACGGCCGCGCAGCGGAGCTTCGTGGCGGCGCTCGCCCTCGCCGAGGCGCTGGATCGGGCGGTCGGGCCGGGGGCGACGCTCTCGCTCAAGTGGCCGAACGACGTGCTCCTGAACGGCGGCAAGGTGGCGGGCATCCTTCTGGAAAGTGCGGGGCAGGGGGGGGCCGTCAGCCACCTTGCGGTCGGCATCGGCGTCAACCTGATCGCGGCGCCGCCACCCGATGCGCTGGAACCCGGCAGCACGCGGCCCGTGTCGGTGATGGGCGAGACCGGCGTCAGGCTCGCGCCCGAGACGCTCCTCGACCTCATCGCCCCGGCCTTCGCCCGATGGGACGCGCAGCTTGAAGCCTGGGGGTTCGCCCCGATCCGCACAGCCTGGCTCGCCCGGGCCGCGCGGCTCGGCCAGCGGCTCACGGCGCGGACCATGGCCGAGACCATCGAGGGCACGTTCGAGACCGTCGACGAGAGCGGAGCGCTCGTGCTCGCGACGCCGCAGGGCCGCCGCGCGATCCCGGCGGCCGACGTCTATTTCTGAGGGAGGGACCCCATGCTCCTCTGCATCGACTGCGGCAACACCAATACCGTCTTTTCCGTCTGGGACGGCGAGAGGTTCCGGTGCACGCTCAGGACCTCGACCGAGCATCAGCGCACGGCCGACCAGTATTTCGTCTGGTTCTCCACCCTGATGGAGCATCACAAGGTGCCGGTGGAGATCGACGACGTCGTGATCTCCTCCACCGTGCCGCGGGTGGTCTTCAACCTCCGCGTCCTTTGCGACCGCTACTTCAACTGCCGCCCGCTCGTCGTCGGCAAGCCCGAATGCGCGCTGCCGGTGGCGCCGCGGGTCGATCAGGGCACGACCGTCGGCCCCGACCGTCTCGTCAATGTCGTCGCGGGCTTCGACCGGCACGGCGGGGACCTCATCATCGTCGATTTCGGCACCGCGACGACCTTCGACGTTGCCGACACCGACGGCGCCTATATCGGCGGGGTGATCGCGCCCGGAGTGAACCTCAGCCTTGAAGCGCTCCACATGGCCGCCGCCGCACTGCCGCACGTCGATGTCACGAAACCGCAGAAGGTCATCGGCACGAATACGGTTGCCTGCATGCAGGCCGGCATCTACTGGGGGTATGTTGGGCTTGTCGAAGGCATCGTGCGGCAGATCCGGGCGGAACGTGCGCGGCCGATGAAGGTGATCGCCACCGGCGGTCTCGCGCCGCTCTTCGGTCAGGGCACAGAGATATTCGACAGCGTCGAGGACGACCTGACCATGCATGGGCTCGTGCTCATCCACCGCTACAACAAGGGACTTGCGACGGGATGACCAAGAAGGACCGCCTGATCTACCTGCCGCTTGGCGGGGCCGGCGAAATCGGCATGAACTGCTACGTCTTCGGCTATGGCCCCGAGGGGGCCGAGCGGCTGATCGTCGTCGATCTCGGCGTGACCTTCCCGAACATGGACGAGACGCCGGGCGTCGACCTCATCATGCCCGACATCGCTTGGCTGGCAGAGAACGCAAGCCGGGTGGAGGCGATCTTCATCACCCACGCGCACGAGGACCATGTCGGCGCCCTCGGCCATCTCTGGCCCCGGATCAAGGCGCCGGTCTACGCCCGCCCCTTCACCGCCGCCATCGCAACCCTGAAGATGGAAGAACAGGGCCAGCCCCTCGACGTCATCCGCGTGGTCAAGCCGCGGCCCGAGGTCGTGCAGGCGGGGCCGTTCCGGGTCCAGTTCGTCCCCGTCAGCCACTCGATCCCCGAAAGCGCCTCTCTCATCATCGACACGCCGGCGGGGCGGATCGTCCATTCGGCCGACTTCAAGCTCGACGGGACGCCCGTCGTGGGCGAGCCCTTCGACCCCGAGGAGTGGCACCGCATCGCGAAGGAGGGAAAGGGGGTCAAGGTTCTCACCTGCGATTCCACCAACGTCTTCTCGCCGCATCCGGGGCGGTCGGAGGCCTCGCTGGCCAAGCCCCTTTCGGAGCTCATCGCCGCGCAGCGCGGCATGGTCGTCGCCACCACCTTCGCCTCCAACGTCGCCCGGCTGAAGACGCTGGCCGAGGCGGGGCGCGACGCGGGCCGGTCGATCTGCCTTCTCGGGCGGGCGATGAAGCGGATGATCACGGCGGCGGTGGAAACCGGCGTCCTGACCGACTTCCCGGCGATCATCCAGCCCGAGGAGGCGGTCGATGTGACGCGCCAGAACCTCATGCTGATCGTCACCGGAAGCCAGGGCGAGCGCCGTGCGGCCTCTGCCCAGCTTGCCCGCGGCAAGTATCTCGGGCTGGAGATGAAGGAGGGCGACACCTTCCTCTTCTCCTCCAAGACGATCCCCGGCAACGAGCGCGACGTGATCCGGGTGATGAACGCCTATTCCGAGATGGGTGTCGATGTGATCGACGACCGCGGCGGGCTCTACCACGTCTCGGGCCACGCCAACCGCCCGGACCTCGAAGCGGTGCACGAACTCTTGCGCCCGAAGATACTGCTGCCGATGCACGGCGAACACCGGCACCTGCGCGAACACTGCCAGATCGGTCTGGCCAAGGGGATCGCGGCCGAGCTTGCGGTCAACGGCACAATGGTGGACCTGACGGGAGCCGAGCCGGAAGTGGTCGAATATGTGGAGGCGGGGCGGACCTACCTCGACGGCAGCGTGCTGATGGGGGCGATGGACGGGGTCGTGCGCGACCGCATCCGCATGGCGCTGAACGGCCACGTGCTGGTCACGGTGATCCTCGACGAGGACGACCAGCCGCTCGGCGAGGCATGGGTGGAGACGATGGGCCTCGTCGAAAGGACCCGCTCCGGCACGCCGCTGGCCGAGGCGGTGGAGCGCGAGCTCAACGAATTCCTCGACAGTGCGGGCGACCGCGTCCTGAAGGACGACGACAAGGTGGAGGAGGCGATCCGCAAGATCGTGCGGCAGGTCACGGTCGAAGAGATCGGCAAGAAGCCCGAGGTGACGGTGGTTACAAGCCGGCTCGTCGCAGAGTGAGCCGGGCGGACGAGCGGCCCCGCCGGCCGCCCTGTCCCTTCGCCGCAGACGGTCCTGCCGGTGAGGTCAGACCTTTTCCGGCTTGAAGCCGCGCAAGAGAAAATCGGGCACGTGATCGCCCATGCCGACGACGGGCGAGCCCTGGTCGCGGTCGCGTCTTTCCTCGCCCCGGCCCTCGCTCCGGGCGCCGCGACGGTCACGATCGGGTCCACGTTCGCGCTTTGGCCTCTGCTCGGTCGTGCGCTCCTGCCTGGGGCCGTCCCCGGCGCCACGCGCGGGCCTCTCCGGCGCGGGTTCGGTCCGCGGCGCCGGCACGTCGAGCGGGGCGAGCGGCGCTTCGTGCCCATGCGCCTTGATCGGGCGCTCGCGCCGGTCTTCGCGGCTGCGCGCCTCCTCGCGGTCCCGGCGCGGCCGGGCCTTGCGCTCCTCGTCCGCCCGCGGCGGGCGCTGCGCTGCCTCGCTGAGCGCGAAGCCTTCGGGCAGCGGGGCGCGGGGCAGCGGCGTCTTCACGAGGCTCTCGATCGCGTCGAGGTATTTCTTGTCGGCTGGCGTCGCCAGCGTCACCGCCACGCCCTTGCGGCCGGCGCGGCCCGTACGGCCGATCCGGTGCACGTAATCCTCGGCATGGGAGGGCACGTCGAAGTTGAAGACGTGACTCACCGCCGGGATGTCGAGCCCGCGCGCCGCCACGTCGGAGGCCACGAGGAAGCGTAGCGAACCGTCGCGGAAGCCGTCGAGCGTCTTTGTCCGCTGGCTCTGGTCGAGGTCGCCGTGGATCGGCGCGGCATCGAAGCCGTGCGCCTTCAGCGACTTCGCGAGGATGTCGACTTCGGACTTGCGGTTGCAGAAGAGGATGGCGTTGGTGCAGGCCTCGCCTTCCGCATTGATGACTGCCCGCAGAAGCTCGCGCTTCTGCTTCGCCGTCTGGTCCTTGCGGGTCGGCGAAAGCTCGATCAGCCGCTGTTCGATGGTCTCGGAAGCCGTCGCCTGACGCGCAACCTCGATCCGCGCCGGCGAATGCAGGAAGGCGTTGGTGATGCGCTCGATCTCCGGCGCCATGGTGGCGGAGTAGAAGAGCGTCTGCCGCGTGAAGGGCGTGAGCGAGAAGATCCGCTCGATATCCGGGATG
>JAGRKZ010000261.1 GCA_020442065.1 Bauldia sp. | reverse complement strand
CAACCAGATCAAGGCGGCCGAGCTGCTCGGGGTCAATCGCAACACCCTTCGCAAGAAGATCCGCGACCTCGACATTCAGGTCATCCGCGGTAGCCGCTGAGGGCTGTGGCGTTTCGGACACATTGTTGTTGCATTTGCGCCGGACGTTGCTAATCGCGTTCAACGGTCGGCGACGAGTTTCATGCTGGCCGATTCACCCGGTGGCAGGATGACCGTCGACACGCCGACATTGCTCAATCCCGGCGTCAACCGCCGCGCCCTGGAGTTGTCCCGCGTCGTCCGCACGGTCGGCTATGTCGCGGTGGTGACGGCGATGCTGGTCGCGATCGGGACGTTCTTCGTGCTCATGGGGCTGACTCCGATCGCCCCGACCGAGGCTGTGGTCCTCACCGCGTTGATCGTCAACGGTGCGCTGGCGGTCTTGCTGTTCCTGGTCATCGGCTGGGAGATCACGACCCTGGTGCTTGCCCGCCAGCAGCGCAGGGCAGCAGCGCGGCTTCACATCCGGATCGTTGCCCTGTTCAGCATCGTGGCGGCGACGCCCGCCATCCTGGTCGCCGTGGTCGCCAGCATCACGCTCGACCGCGGTCTCGACAACTGGTTCTCGACGAGCACCAAGGCGATCGTGGAGAATTCCGCCAATATCGCCAGCGCCTTCGTCGATTCGCAGGCGCAGTCGCTCAACAGCGAGATCTCCGGGCTGAAGCGGGAACTCGAGCGGGGCCGGGGGCTTCTGCTCGACAGTCCCGGAAGGTTCCAGAGTTTCTTTGCCGAAGTGGTCCGCGGCAGCGGCCTTCCCGGTGTGTTCCTGGTCAAGAGTGACGGCTCGATCATCGCCGAGGCAGTGCCCGGCTCGCAGGCCAATTTCCCCCCACCGCCACCGTCAGCGATCGAGCAGGCCAAGATCGAGCCCGAGCATCCTGCTCTCATCGCGCCCGGCTCGACTAACATGATCGGCGGCATGGCCGTGCTCGACGGCTACGACGACGTGCTGCTCTACGCCCTCCGCCCATTGCCGCCGGAGATCATCCGGCATTTGGTGATGACCGCCGACAATGTCAGCCAGTACCGCGCGCTCGAAGCGAGCCGGGTCAGCGTTCAGCTCGCCTTCGGAATCATCTATCTCGGCGTTGCGCTCGTCGTGCTGCTCTCGGCGATCTGGCTCGGCATCGCCTTCGCCAATCGGCTGGTGGCTCCCATCCGGCGGCTGATCGATGCCGCCAAGCAGGTCTCGCAAGGCAACCTCGCGGTCCGGGTGCCGTCCAAACGGTCGGAGGGCGACCTCGGCGATCTCAGCGAGACCTTCAACACCATGACGGAGCAGCTCAAGAGCCAGCGCGCCGAGCTGCTTGCGGCCAACTCACAGATCGACAGCCGCCGGCGCTTCACCGAAGCGGTGCTTTCGGGCGTCACGGCAGGGGTCATGGGAATCGACGGCGAGGGCCGCGTCACGATCGCCAACCGCACCGTGCTACGGCTCCTCGGTCTCGCCGAGCGCTCGATCGACCGGCGGCCGATCGCCGAAGTGGTGCCGGAGCTCGACCCGGTGGTCAGCGCCGCGCTCAGGGACGATCGAGCGGAACATCGCGACCAGATCTCGATCACCCGCGGCGGCCGCGAGCGCACGATCAACGTCCGGGTCACGACGGAGGGCTCGACCGATGGCATCCACGGCTACGTGATCACCCTCGACGACATCACCGACCTTGTCGCCGCGCAGCGGAGCTCGGCCTGGGCGGACGTTGCCCGGCGCATTGCCCACGAGATCAAAAACCCGTTGACGCCGATCCAGCTCTCGGCCGAGCGGCTGCGACGCAAGTTCGGCAAAGCGATTCACGAAGACCGCGCCATCTTCGACCAGTGCACCGACACGATCATTCGCCAGGTTGGCGATATCGGCCGCATGGTCGACGAGTTCTCATCCTTCGCCCGGATGCCCAAGCCGGCTTTCGAGACGGGGAACCTTGCGGACCCGGTCCGTGAGGCCGTGTTCCTGATCGAGGTCGCTCATCCCGACATCGCCTTTTCGCTGGATCTGCCCAAGGAGCCGCTGCTTGGGCGTTTCGACGCGCGCCTCGTCTCCCAGGCCTTCACCAACATCGTCAAGAACGGCACGGAGGCGATTGCGGCCCTGCCGCCCGAGAAGCGGGCCGGCGCCCGCATTGCCGTCTCGGCACGGGTCGAGGACGACACCATCATCGTCGATGTGATCGACACCGGCATCGGCCTCCCCGCGGAGAATCGACATCGGCTCTTCGAGCCGTACATGACGACCCGCGAGAAGGGGACAGGGCTTGGCCTCGCCATCGTCACCAAGATCATCGAAGAGCATGGCGGCCGCATCGAACTGCTCGACTCGCCCGAGGTGCAGAACGGCGGTCACGGGGCGCTCGTCCGCGTCATCCTTCCGACCCTGCCCGCGACCGAAGCGGCGCCCGTGCTCGAATCCGAGGGCATGAACTGATGGCGACACCCAATTCGGACATCCTGATCGTCGACGACGAAAGCGACATCCGCGAAATCGTGGCAGGGATCCTCTCCGACGAGGGGTATGGCACCCGCACCGCCGCCGACTCCGACGGCGCCCTCGCCGAGATCGCCAAGCGGCGGCCGTCGCTGATCTTCCTCGACATCTGGCTGCAGGGCAGCAAGATGGACGGCCTCGCCCTTCTCGACGCCATCAAGGGCCAGCATCCCGACCTCCCGATCGTGATGATCTCGGGTCACGGAAACATCGAGACCGCGGTCTCCGCGATCCGGCGCGGCGCGTACGACTATATCGAGAAGCCGTTCAAGTCGGATCGGCTCGTGGTGGTCGCCGAACGGGCGCTCGAGGCATCCAAACTTCGCCGCGAGATCAAGGAGCTCCGCGAGCGGAGCGGTGAGGCGGGCGAGCTGATCGGCGCGTCGGCGGCGATGAACCACCTTCGCCAGCTCATCGAGAGGGTCGCGCCGACGAACAGTCGGGTGATGATCTCGGGTCCCTCCGGCTCAGGCAAGGAGTCCGTGGCGCGGGCGATCCATCGCCTGTCCAGCCGCTCGTCCGGACCGTTTGTCGTGATCAACGCGGCGGCGATCACACCGGATCGCATGGAGGAAGAACTGTTCGGCACCGAGCCGAACAACGGTGCCGGCAGACGGGTCGGTGCCCTTGAGGAAGCGCATGGCGGCACGCTCTACCTCGACGAGGTTGCCGACATGCCGCGCGAGACGCAGAACAAGATCCTGCGGGTTCTCGTCGAGCAGTCTTTCCAGCGCCTGGGCGGTGCGACGCGCGTCAACGTCGACGTGCGCATCGTCTCCTCGACCGGCCGGGATCTGGAGCTCGAGATTGCCGAAGGGACGTTTCGCGAGGACCTTTTTCATCGCCTCGCCGTAGTGCCGATCCGGGTCCCGGCACTCGCCGAGCGGCGCGAGGACATTCCCCAGACCGTCCGCCATTTCGTCGACCTGATCTCGAAGTCGACAGGACTGCCGCCGCGGCCGATTGCCGATGATGCTATCGCCGTCCTCCAGGCCCACGACTGGCCCGGGAACCTCCGCCAACTCCGCAACAACGTCGAACGGCTCCTGATCCTTGCCCGCGGCGACGCGACGGAGACGATCACGGCCGAGATGCTGCCGGCCGAGATCGGCGAAATGCTGCCGACGACACCGGGCAGGGCAGGGGGCGAACACCTGATGTCGTTGCCGCTTCGCGACGCGCGCGAGATCTTCGAGCGCGAATATCTCCGCGCCCAGGTCAATCGCTTTGGCGGTAACATCTCCCGCACCGCCGAATTTGTCGGCATGGAGCGCTCCGCACTGCACCGGAAGCTCAAATCTCTCGGCGTCGGATAGCGTCGGCGACGGGACAAGGGGGGCTGCATGCGGGTGGTGATATGCGGAGCCGGCCAGGTCGGGTATGGCATCGCCGAGCAACTGGCCGCCGAAGAAAACGATGTGTCGGTGATCGACACGTCGCCGGAGCTGGTTCAGGCGGTCCGTGACACCCTCGATGTGCGCGGTCTCGTCGGCCACGGTGCGCATCCCGACATACTGCTCCAGGCGGGGATCGATCAGGCCGACATGATCATCGCCGTGACCCTCTATGACGAAGTCAACATGGTCGCCTGCCAGGTGGCGCACTCGCTTTTTAATGTGCCGACCAAGATCGCCCGGATCCGCTCGCAGGCCTACCTCCAGCCGCATTGGGCTGACCTGTTCTCGTCCGAGCACATGCCGATCGACGTCATC
>JAGRKZ010000260.1 GCA_020442065.1 Bauldia sp. | reverse complement strand
GCCGCCCCTCGGCAGGAAGGGACGGATGGAGCATAGAGGCGGGTGGGGAGGCGGGGATAACGGCGAAGGATGTGCCCGGCAGTCGAGAAATGGGAGGTGAGCGTCGCGCGATCCTCCGGTCAAGCCGGAGGATGACGCAGGGTGGTCAGGCGGCTCGGGATTCTCGGAATCTCGTCTTGTCGCTCAAGTCCTGGCGGCCGGCCGCCGCGCGGCGACCAGCCATCCCTAAGAGTCTCACTCCGTCGATTGGAATTCCGCGACGTCCTTCCCGTCGGTCAGGAGCGTGAGCTTCTCGCCGGCAACAGTGAAGCCGTTGACCCCGGCAAGGGTCTTGATGAAGCGGCCCTCGAGGTCCATCAGCTCAGGCGGTCCGACCTTTTTCGTGCTGACCAAGTCGCCCATGACAACCGCGCTGTCCACCAGCGCATATGATCCGCTGATCTGGTTGACGCCCCCGAAGACCGAAAGCTGGCCGCGACTGAACAGCATTGTCGGCGTCACAGTCGACTCAACGGCGCTGCCGCCCAGCGCGGTCAGAGCCCAGCTCCGGTTTGCGGCCGTGTTCACGGCGGCGATGTCGCACGCCTCGATCGACCAGGCGTAAGTCGCCGCCGCGTTCGACGGGGCCTTGGGCGCCGCAAACCCGCCTTCGGGCACGGGAAAGATCGTGCTGCCCTCCTTGATCGTCTCGACGACGCGGATGTCGCGGATCGCCATCGGATCGACCTTCAGCGGATTGGCGTCGAGGATGACGAGATCGGCGAGTTTGCCGGCTTCGAGCGTCCCTTTGCTGCCCTCCTCGCCGTACTGCTCCGCGGCCCACTCGGTCATGGCCTTGAGCCCCTCGAAGGCGCTCACGTGCTGGTCGGGACCAACCTCGCGTCCCGCCCGCGAAACCCGGTTCACCGCGGACCAGAGCATCATCATCTGGTCGAGCGGCGCGACGACGAAATCGGTGTGGTTCGTCGGCCTGAGGCCGGCGTCGATCGCATCGCGCATCGGGCTGATATAGCTGCCTTGCGCCTCGCCGCGGTTGGCGATGTGGGTGTCGGCAAAGTAGAAGGTGTGCAGCGTGTAGAAGGACGGACGGATGCCGTTCTCGACGAAGGCCGGAATCTGGTCTTTGCGCAGGAACTGCGTGTGGATGGTCGTTACGTTCCAGGGCCTGCCATCGTCACCTTCGCGGGCAAACTTGTAGGCCTCAAGGAAAGCGTCGATCGCCGCATCGCCATTGGTATGGATGATCAGCGGCACGTCGAGGTCGTGGACCTTCTTGACCATCTTGTTGGCGAGATCCTGCGGGAACGTCGGTTCGCCATACCAGTCCTGCTCGCCCGCCGGTCCGCCCTGCAGATAGGGCGTACTGAAGAACGCGGTTCTGCCCTGGGGCGAGCCGTCGAGGGTGATCTTCACGCCACCGACTTTGAATCGGTTGTGATAGCTGCCCCACTCGGAGACCGGGAATTCGGCGAGCACCTTGTCTACGTCGGTAATGAAGGGATAGGCGACCACGTCGATGATGTTGGCGCCTGCCTCGGATGCGCGGCGCATCGTCTCGAACTGGGGCAGGTGCGAGGCGCCTTCATGGACGGTGGTGATGCCCGCCTCGGCGTAGAGCATCTGGCCCGCCCGACTCCATTCGATTTCCTGCTGGGCGGTCATCGGCTCTGCCTTTTCCATCACGGGCAGGAAGGCCGTTTCCATGATCAGTCCCCAGGGTTCCTCGGTCCCCGGCTTGCGGACGATCACACCGCCGGGTGGCGTTTTCGTCTCGGCGGTGATCCCGTATTTCGCAAGCGCCAGGCTGTTCATCACCGCGCCGTGCATCGAGACGTGATCGACGCGGACTGGATTGTCCGGGAAAGCCGCATCCAGGTCATCGCGGTTCAGGAGCCGGCCGTCGGGCATGACCGAGTCGTCATAGCCGTAGGCCATGATCATTTCGCCCTTTGGGATGTTCCGTTCCGCCGCGAACCGCTTGATCTCGGCGATGATGCTCGGCACGTCGCTGCCGGGACCCGACGGCGGTGCGTAGACCTTGGCCTGGTTGGCGACGAGCAGGGAGTTGATGTAGTGGCTGTGCGCGTCGATGAACGACGGCAGGAGCGTCTTGCCGCCGAGGTCGACGACCCTGGTTGCGCCGTCGGCCATGGCCAGCGCCTGATCCTTGGAACCGGTGAACAGGATCTTCCCGTCCTTGACCGCGAGCGCCTCGACATACGCCGGCGCGTCGCCTTTCATGGTAAGGATATCGCCGCCGAAATAGATTGTTTGCGCAGTCTCCTGTGCTGAGGCGCCCCCGACACCGAATGACAACAGCATGGCAAGACAGAGAGGTCGCGCGAGATCGCCTATCAATTTGCGTACCTCGGTTGAACGATGCGCGGACCGAGCGTTGCCATGCCGATCCTTGATCCGGGATTGCGGGTTCGCGCCTGAGGGGGTGCAGTCGCGCCGACCGCAAAATGCTGCGCCCGCCACGGGCAAATACCCGAATAACTCACGCGGCGTCTTCATTTCCGTCCTCCCGTCCTGGCTCAAAGAGCGTCTCTTATAGTCATTTGTTACGATGGGCGAGAGTATCTTTGAGGCCGGCTGACCCGCCAGCGACGGAACGCCTCGTTTCTGTCTCGGCGTGACCAACAACATCGCGTGCTGGACGTGGAATCACCCGGGAGGGCAGACCGAGGGTCTCACCAAACGCGGCGGCTTGAAGCGGCTGGTCCACGTCGAGGAACTGGGAGGACCTCTATCCGCTGCTTGGGTGAGCGTCGCGCGATCCTCCGGTCAAGCCGGAGGATAACGTGGGTGGAGGGATTTGGGGCGGTTCAGACCCGGCGCGATTGACACTTCCCCCATCCGGAGACGAAGGCGGAACAAACATCGCGGGAGGAGCGCGCGCCGGTCATGCCCGTGTGGGATCGGGCGCCGCGCGGGACCGCTACTGACCCTGAGCGGGCTCAGCACCGGCTGTCTGTCGATCGCATGGCGATACGGCGTCGCGCGATGCTGGCACAGCCAACCGTAACAGTGGCTCCTCACAAACCTTGCGCTCGCCAGCCGACGATGCCGCCAGCATCCGCGGGTTCGGGCGCCGACTCCGGCACAAAGAAATCTTGTTGAAGGGGCGCACCGGGAACCACCGCGTAGGGCTCAAAATCCGTCACGCCGTGCGCGGCAAGCACGAGGTCGTCGAGGCAGAACCAGCCAGTGAATTCGACGTCCTTTTCAAGGATGACTCGCGCCGCATCGCCCATGATCTCCGGTCGCCGGGAAGCGTTTGCCATTGCCTCGCCCCCGAGGAGGTTGCGCACGGCGGCGGTGTCGATCGTCGTGCGTGGCCACAAGCAGTTCACCGCAATCCGGCCCTGGAACTCTCCCGCCCAGCCGAGCGACAGGAGGCTCATCCCGAATTTGGCGAGGCTGTAGGCGGGATGATCCTTGAACCAGTGCGGTGCGAGGTCGAGCGGCGGCGAGATGGTCAGGACGTGGGCGTGATCGGATTTAAGGAGCCAGGGCAGGCAGGCCTGGGTCACCGCAAAGGTGCCGCGACTGTTGACGCTCGTCATCAGGTCGTAGCGCTTGAGCGGCGTTTCAGCGGTTCCCGTCAGCGAGATCGCCGAAGCGTTGTTGACGACGATGTCGATGCCGCCAAAAGCCTCCACGGTCGCCGCCACCGCCGACTGCACCGCGTCGCCGTCGCGGATATCGCAGGCCAGCGGCAAGGCCGTGCCGCCCGCTGCCGAAATTTCCTCCGCCGCGGCGTAGATCGTACCCGGCAGCTTCGGATGGGTCGTTGTCGTCTTTGCCGCGATTGCGATGCGGGCGCCGGCGCGCGCGCAGGCAATGGCTATGGCGAGACCAATCCCCCGGCTTCCGCCCGACATGAAGATCGTTCGACCACGAAGGGCGCTCATGACGTGTTCGTACCTCGGCTCCAGAAGACCAATCGAGGTGGCAGGACTCTGCCCCAAAGCGACGGCAAGCCCTGATGCCGGCCCGAGACGCCTCACTGTCGTGGGCACCCGGGCCTAGCTTGTCTTAGGCGTTCGCCCCTGACGTCAAATGCTGAAGTGCCTGGGGATCAGCTTGTGCTCATGAGCCTGCCGTTCAAGCGGCTCGCGAAAATCAGGATGGGCAATGGAGATCATCGCCTTGGCGCGCTGAGCGACCGACTTGCCCTTGAGATTCACGATACCGTATTCCGTGACGACGTACATGACATCCGTGCGCGGCGTCGTGACGACATTGCCCGGCGTCAAGCTAAAGACGATTCGGCTGCGCGGCGTGCCCCGCTTGTCGTAGGTCGACGACATGCAGATGAAGGATTTTCCGCCGTTTGAGGCGTAGGCGCCACGCACGAACTGCAACTGTCCCCCGGTCCCGCTGATATGGCGGTGGCCATCGCTTTCCGAGGCGGCCTGGCCCTGCAAGTCCATTTGCGTGGTGTTGTTGATCGATACCATCCTGTCGTTCTGCATGATGATGTGCGGCAGGTTGGTGTAGCGCGTCGGGCGGGCGCTGAAATCGGGATTGTGATCGATCGCGTCGTAGAGATACTTCGAGCCCAGCGCGAAGCTGAACACAGTCTTGCCGGGGTCGATCGTCTTGGCGGCCCCCGTGACGAGGCCTGCCGCATAAAGATCGGCAATGCCGTCGGTGAGCATTTCGGTATGAACGCCGAGGTTGCGCACGCCGGAGTCGAGCAGCAGTGAGCAGACCGCGTTGGGCATGCTGCCGATTCCGATTTGCAGGCAGGAGCCATCTTCGATTTCGGCGGCAATGAAGCCGGCGACGGCGCGATCGATGTCGGTCAAGGGAGGCTTCGGCAGCTCGAACATCGGCGCGTCATCGCCGGGGATAATGTAATCGACCTCGCTGATGTGAATCGCGTTGTCGTTCCCGTAGCCGTAGGGAAGCGTCGCGGAGGTTTCGACGATGACGATCCTGGCGCGATCGATGATCGCGCGGTGCCAGAGCGTGGCTGCGCTGAAATTGAAATAGCCATCCGCATCGACCGGACAGACCTTGATGACGAGTATGTCGACCGGGTCCAGGTGGCGCGTGTAGTAGTCCTCGATCTCGCCCAGGTTCACCGGAATGTAGTCACACCGCCCCGCGTCATGCATTTTCCGATCGTAGCCGGAGAAATGCAGGCTCATCATGTGGAAGTGCTGGCCGTCGGGATCGGCCTCCAGCACGGCGCGAGGGCGCAACGAAATCGTGCTCCTGATCTTCACATCGCGAAGTTCGGCGGCACGCTTCGCCAGCTCCCTGTCGAAGCAGTCAGGAGCGGCCAGAACCGCGCCGTAGTCGAGCCACATGCCGGAGCGAACCAGTCCTGCTGCGGCCTCCGCGGTGATGGTACGAGCCGGCGATGAAGCATGTCTCATGGTCTGTTGCGATCCCCCCAATCGATCCTGACCTGAACCAGGCGTAATTGCCGCCCAGACACTCTGCCACAGTCAGGCCCGCGGAGGTGCGCCATGAACCATGGTCAGGAACTGCAGGCTGGTTCCAGCCCGGCGGTGTTCCGACAAGGCCTGATAGTCCGGATCAGCATACCAGCGCGTTGCATGGTCTTCGGACGGGAACTTGAAGATGATCATGCGGCCTTGGCGTGGCGCTGAGCCCTCCAGTGTCCGCGCATTGTCATCGAAGGTGACGAACTCGCCGCCATGACGCTTGAGGAGTGGGAAGATCCCCTTCTCATATTTCCGGTACTCAGCCGCATCCTGAATGATCAGGTTGACGACCATATAGACGGGAATATCGGCCACGGCGTTCCCACCAGGTAAGCGTGCAATCCAGTCGACAGCGCTCTTTTTACTCGCCAGCAGATAGCGCCTGCGGTGCCAACAGGGGTTTGTTGCGAAACCCAAGCACGTCGACGGTCACGCCCAAATCGTTTGTACGCTCAAAGCTTCGAACAAGTCGTTGCAGTGTCCATTCGCCACCTGGGCAGACGGGCAGTCTACCAGAATCTGGCCTACGGGCAGCAAATTTGCGGCCGATGACCGGCTGAGCACCACCGTTGGCGCCAAGCGGACGGCGGCCCCCACAGCGTGGGTGCGAGCGGCGCGCGATCCTCCGGTCAAGCCGGAGGATGACGGGGGCGGGTCCAGCCGGAAGATGAAGTGGGTGGAGAGATTTGCGCGGTGTACGTCAAGCCGCGGGTGGAGCGCGCCGGTCATGCCCGCGTCCAGCGGCGACCTTGAGACTCGCCCTATTCGAACGGCACGGCGATCGAGCGCGTCTGTGCCAGCCACTCCGGAACCGGAAGGTGGTGCTCGCGGAGGAAGTCGGGGTTGAACAGCTTCGACTGGTAGCGGGTGCCGTAGTCGCAGAGCACGGTTACGATGGTGTGGCCGGGCCCGAGCTCGCGCGCGAGACGGATCGCGCCGGCGATGTTGACGCCCGAGGAGCCGCCCAGCACCAGCCCTTCCTCGCGGATCAGATCGAAGACGATCCGGACCGCCTCGTCGTCCTTGATCTGGTAGGCGAGGTCCACCGGTGCGCCCTCGAGATTGGCGGTGATGCGGCCCTGGCCGATGCCTTCGGTGATCGAGGAGCCCTCCGACTTGAGGACGCCCGTGGTGTAGTAGGAGTAGAGCGCGGCGCCCATCGGATCGGCGAGGGCGATCTTGATATCGGCGTTGCGCTCCTTGAGCGCCATGCCGGTGCCGGCGAGCGTGCCGC
The DNA here is from genome assembly GCA_020442065.1 of Bauldia sp. GTDB lineage: Bacteria > Pseudomonadota > Alphaproteobacteria > Rhizobiales > Kaistiaceae > Bauldia. The sequence continues at coordinate 1,172 of JAGRKZ010000260.1, read as the reverse complement.
CGGTGCCGACGGCGGCGACGAAGCCGTCGACCTTGCCGTCGGTCTGCGCCCAGATCTCGGGGCCGGTGCCTTCATAGTGGGCGCGGCGGTTGGCGGTGTTGTCGAACTGGTTTGCCCAGATCGCGCCGTTGGGTTCGCTCCTGGCCAGTTGCTCGGCGAGCCGGCCGGACACCTTCACGTAGTTGTTCGGGTTCTTGTAGGGGACCGCCGGGACCTCGATCAGCTCGGCGCCGGCAATACGGAGCGTGTCCTTCTTCTCCTGGCTCTGGGTCTCGGGGATGACGATGACGCTCCGGAACCCCATGGCGTCGGCGACGAGCGCGAGGCCGATGCCGGTGTTGCCGGCGGTGCCTTCGACGATCACGCCGCCCTTGCGCAGCGTGCCCCGCTCGATGGCGTCGCGGACGATCGACAGTGCGGCGCGATCCTTCACCGACTGGCCCGGATTCATGAACTCGGCCTTGCCGAGGATCTCGCAGCCGGTCGCCTCCGAGGCGCGGCGGAGACGGATCAGCGGCGTGTGGCCGATGGCATCGATGACGGATGGCTTGACGTCCATGACGGGGGTGCTTGCGGTCGGTGAACAGGATGCGCGGGGAAGCTAGCGGCTGGGGGGACGGGCTTCAAGGATAGGGTCCCGACGAAAGGCCGAAAGCGGAGAAAGTTTGCCTCGTGCAGCGGGAAACCGTGAAACGCCGTCTCAGTCCCGCATCCCTTTCCGCATCGCCTCGAAGGCGTCGAGCGCGCGCCGGCGCGCGGCGCCGTGGTCGACGACCGGCTCGGGATAGTCGTGGCCGAGACGCACGCCCGCCGCCGCGCGCTCGATCGGCGGGGCGTCCCACGGCCGGTGGACATAGCGGTCGGGCAGCCCGGCGATTTCCGGCACCCACCGGCGGACATAGGCCCCGTTTGCATCGAACTTCTCGCCCTGGAGGACCGGGTTGAAGATGCGGAAATAGGGTTGGGCGTCATAGCCCGCTCCCGCCACCCACTGCCAGCCGAAGGGATTGTTGGCCGCGTCGGCGTCGACCAGCGTGTCCCAAAACCAGCGCTCGCCGATCCGCCAGTCGGCGAGGAGATGTTTGGTGAGGAACGAGGCGACCACCATGCGGACCCGGTTGTGCATCCAGCCGGTATGCCAGAGCTCCCGCATGCCGGCGTCGACGATCGGG
>JAGRKZ010000076.1 GCA_020442065.1 Bauldia sp. | reverse complement strand
GGGACGACCTGACACGAAAACCAGGCTGGAAGGATCAACGTGCGCTCGATGGATGCGCGCGACGGGAGGGTTTTGTCGCAGCGGCGGCAGGACGGGCGCACAGGTACGGGCCGGGACGTGGCGTTGGCCAAGCGAGGAGTGGAACGTGGCGGACTTAGAGGAAATCGCAAGTCGGACCGGCGCGGGCATCGCCCTTGCCTACAGGTCGGGCGAGGCCAACCCGATCGAGGTGGTCGAGTGTCTCCTTGGCCGGATCGACAAGGCCAGGGGCGACAACGTCTTCATTGCCGTGACGGCGGAGCGGGCGCGGCGTGAGGCCGAGGACTCCCAGCGGCGCTATCGGGCCGGGAGGCCGCTGTCGGCCCTCGACGGCGTGCCGGTCGGCTGGAAGGACATCATCGATATCGCCGGAACCCCGACCACCGCCGGCTCCCGCGTTCTCGGCGATGGCCCGGTGAAGACCAAGGACCTCCGCCTCGCCGCCAACGCGGCGAGTTTCGGCATGGTCACGCTCGGCAAGCTCAACATGACTGAGTTCGCCTATTCTGCACTTGGCCTCAACCCGCACCACGGCACGCCCGTCAACCCCAACGGCGGCAGCGTCCCGCATGTGCCGGGCGGCTCGTCGTCCGGCTGCGGAGCGGCGGTCGCGGCGCGGCTCCTGCCGTGCGCGATCGGCTCCGACACCGGCGGATCGGTGCGCATTCCCGCCTCCTACAATGGCGTCGTCGGCTACAAGCCCAGCCAGGGCCGCATCGACACGACCGGCCTCGTCGCCCTGGCGCGGAGCTACGACACGGTCGGGCCGCTGGCGCGCTCGGTCGAGGACTGCATCCTGCTCGATCGCGCGCTGCGCGGCGCGGTCAGCGCGGAATCCCTCCGCGCGGACCTGACGGCGCTGACCCTGCTCGTTCCGACCAACCTGGTGACCGTCGATCTCGAAGATGCGGTCGCAGCGAACTTCGAGCGCTCGCTTGCCGCGCTGGCCGCCGCCGGCGTGACCATCCGGCGCGAGAAAGTCGATGCCCTCGACGGGGTGGTCGAAATGACCGCCCGGCATGGTACGCTGACGGCAGCGGAGGCCTATTTCGAGTTCAGCGCCCTGATCGACGGAGATCGGGTCGGCGAGATCGACCGGCGCGTGGTTCGCCGGATTATGGACGGCAAGACCATGACGGCCTACGACCTGCTTTCGATCCAGCGCGGCCGCCAACGGCTCAAGGCCGACCTCGCGCGGCAGATGGGGGATGCGCTCCTCGCCTGGCCGACGACACCGATCACGGCGCCTGACGTGGCGTCCGTTGCGGCGAGCGACGAGACCTTCCATCGCGTCAATCTTCTCACCCTTCGCAACACCATGGCCGGAAACATTCTCGACCACTGCGGCGTGGCGTTGCCCAACGGCCGGAACGGTGAGGGGATGCCCACCAGCCTGCTCGTCTCCGCCGGGCACGGCGATGACGAGCGCCTACTGGCGGCGGCGATCGAGATCGAGCGGGTGGTCGCGGCCGAGGCGGACGGCTAGGACAGTATCGGCTGCCTCTCCGCTCGGGGACAGCCTTGGGATATCGGGGCAGGAAAGGAGGATGCGATGGCCAGGATCGTCCAGGTGGCGTCGGCGCAGATGGGACCGATTGCCAAGGCCGAGACGCGCAAGCAGGCGGTCGCCCGACTGATAGCGATGATGCGCGAGGCCAAGGGACGGGGCGCGGAGCTCGTCGTCTTCACCGAACTCGCCCTGACCACCTTCTTCCCGCGCTGGCTGATCGCCGACGAGGCGGAGCTCGATAGCTACTACGAGCGGTCGATTCCGGGCCCCGAGACGCAACCGCTGTTCGACGAGGCGAAGAAACTCGGCGTCGGCTTCTATCTCGGCTTCGCCGAGCTGGCCGAAGAGGGCGGGCGCAAGCGTCGCTTCAACACCGCCATACTGGTCGACCGCTCTGGCAACATCATCGGCAAGTACCGCAAGGTGCACCTTCCCGGCCACGCCGAGCCCCAGCCGAACCGCGACCACCAGCATCTCGAGAAGCGCTATTTCGAGCCGGGCAACCTCGGCTTCCCGGTCTTCCGGGGCTTCGGCGGCGTGATGGGCATGTGCATCTGCAACGACCGCCGTTGGCCCGAGACCTACCGGGTGATGGGCCTGCAGCAGGTCGAGATGATCATGCTCGGCTACAACACCCCCTTCGGCCACACCGGCTATGACGACATCGACGGCTTGACCAGCTTCCACAATCACCTTTCGATGCAGGCGGGCGCCTACCAGAATGCGACCTGGGTGATCGGCACGGCGAAGTGCGGCAACGAGGAGGGCTCGAAGATGGTCGGCCAGAGCGCGATCATCGCGCCCTCCGGCGAGATCGTCGCCCAGGCGGTGACGATCGAAGACGAAGTCATCACCGCGCGCTGCGACCTCGACCTCGGCAAGCACTATCGCGAGACGATCTTCAACTTCGCCATGCACCGCGAGCCGGACTCGTACCGCCTGATCGTGGAGCGGAAAGGCGCCATCCCGCCGCCGGAGGCCTGACGCGACGGATCATCCGGTATAAGAACAAGCAAACTGGACAGAGGAGAAGACCCGTGTCGACAGTCATCAAGGACGGCACCATCGTCGCCGCCGACCGCACCTACAAGGCCGACATCCTGGTTGAAGGCGAGAAGATCGTCGCCATCGGCGAGAACCTCAAGGGCGACACGGTGGTCGACGCCGGGGGCGCCTATGTCATGCCGGGCGGCATCGAC
>JAGRKZ010000259.1 GCA_020442065.1 Bauldia sp. | reverse complement strand
AGGCTGAAATCGGCGAGAGTCGTGTAGCGTGGTCAGGGTTGTGCCTCTGCCCGAGTCTGCTCGCGCAGACATGAGGTTGGCTGCAACATGGTCGGCAGGACACCGATAATCGTGGAGGCGACAACTCTTCGGGATGGAATGTCCGCTGTGGACGGAATGCGGAGACCGGCATGAGGGCTACTGCCAAGTGCAAGGTCTGCCAACAGGCTGGGCCGGATGCCAAGGATGTTGCCAAATCGCATCTCACCTGAGTGGTTGGCCGCTGAGACGATCGCACAACATATCACCGGGCCGAAGGCCTATGTCCCACGAAACAAGAAGGCATCTGTTGGTCTCGACAAACCCGCGGACATCAAAGACGTGATTGCTCGCATTGAGACGTTCCGGAAGGCATTTCGGATCGACCCCAATCAGGCGCTCCGGTCGATCCGCCGGCCTTTGAGATCGACCGCAATGACGCGGCAGGACTCCTGCCTCGCGAGAGCTTGATGGAGATGATCCGGCTGGGTCAGGACAAGTCCGGTTGAAAGACCGTCCGCGACGGTCGCGGAATGATGCAGGACGGTGATCCGCCGCCACGGCGGTCGCACGATGCCGCGCACCGGATCGAGAATGTGGCCCAATGCCCCTGAGGCATCGAAGGTCGTGCCCAGGGGGGCGCTTGTCGCGATCGCGCCGGACGTGAGAAGAAACTCCTCCGCCGCCGGTTCGTCCCCGCGTTCGGCGATGCCGATGCGCCAGGGTTCTCCCGTGTCCGAAGGGCCGTTGGCGGCGATTTCGCCGATCTCGACGAGCACCGCGTTCAGGCCTTCCTCGCGCAACATCGCGGCGACGCGGTCCGTGACATAGCCTTGGGCGATGCCGTTCAGGGTCAGCGCCATGCCCGGTCGGGCAAATCCGATCCGGTGCGGTTCCACCGAGACATCCTGCCACCCCACCAGCAGCAGCGCGGCCTGCAGGGCGTCGGGGTCCGGCCGGCCAGCGGTCTCGGCGAGCAGTCGCCAGACCGGCTGCACCGTCGGATCGAACGCGCCGTCCGTGGCCGCATGGATCGCCCCCGATCGGGAAAGAAGCACCAGGAGGTCGGCGGGCGGCGCGTCGAGGAAGCCGTCCCGGTTGAGCCGGCAGAGTGCGCTGTCCGGACGATGGAGGCTGAAGATGGCCTCGAGCCGGTCGATCTCCGCTCGTGCCGCCGCGATCAATTCGTCGGCCTCGGCAGGCCCGCGGCCGGCGATTGTGAGCGACGCTGGCGCGCCGAGGGCGATTCCGCGCCAGCTACGCATCTCGCCGGCAAAGAGCCCGCTGCGGGGCAGAATCGCGCCGGCTCCTGCGGCGGCGAGAATCGTGATGGCACGGCGTCGACCGGAGTTCATCGGATCGCGTCCGCGTCTGGAAGGCCGATCTCGACCGGCGCCAGAACGTAGGCGTCCGGGATCTCGTCAAGCGTCACGATCTCCCCTCCCCGCACCGCGACATAGGCCGCGGCCTCATCGGCATCGAGGAAGGGCACGGCCTCCGGGGCCCCCATGCCGCCCGCAAGATCACTCCCGATCACGAAGCTGGCCTCCTTGGCATCGACCCATCGGATTGGATCCGGGCGGCCTCCCGCGGGAGCCGCACTCATGTCGCTTACGTAGAATGCGGTCATGCTGTCGGTCTCCTCGGGCAGGCGCGTATAGGCGATGGCGTCGCGCACCTGGCTGAACCAGATCGGTTGCTCGAACCCGGCGCGGTGGATCTGCGCCACAGGCCCGTCATGCTCCAGAATGTTCATCTGGCAATAATAGCCGAGCGCCTCGGCGGTCATGGAGACGGGCTCGGGCTTGACCGAAGCCGGCTCGTCGTCGCAGGCCCCCAGCAGGACCAGGCCGAGAAGGATCGGGGACAGTTCGCGCGTCATGGTTCGAGCCGGTAGAACGCGCGCAGGGCGGCCAGAAATGCCAGCGCGAGCCAGAGTGCGAGGCTCGCGAGGCAGAGTGCGGGCGAAAAGGGCAATTCCTCGGTGGCACCGGCAAGTCCCGTGGCGGTGTTGCCGATGTCGAGGGCGGCGAGATTGAAGAGCCGGAAGGCGTCGGCCGGGCTGGCGAGCAGCATCCACGGGAAGGCGCCCTGCGCGAATCCGCCGCCAGGGTCGAGCACCAGAGCGCCGAGCAGTCCGAGGTCGTAGAGCACCACCAAGGCGAGCCAGACCGCCACGGCGACCGCGGCGGACGTGCCGACCTGGGTCGTACTGGCACTGACGACGTAGCTGACGGCGAGGAACACCGCGCCGAGCGCGATGCTGCTTGCGATCAGCCGGGCCAGCGGTATCAGTCCGGATGCGCCTTCCCCGGAGAGCACCATGACCGCTGCGCCGGCAATGCCGAAGCCGATGACGATGGCAAGCGCGATGACCGCCAGATGGCCGAGAAACTTGCCGAGAATGACGCTGCCGCGTGCGACCGGCGTGGAGAGCACCAGTGGCAGCGTGCCGCGCTCGACCTCTCCGGCGATGGCGTCGAAGCCCAGCAGCAGCGCGAGCAGCGGCACCAGATACACCGAGAGCGTCGCGAGGCTCGCGACCGTGATCGCAAGCCTTCCGACGCCGAGACTCCCGCTCGGCGCACTGCCGAGCAGCCCAAGCACCAGCGCGAAGACGAGCAGGATGAGCGCCGCAAGCAATACCCAGCGATTGCGCGCAGCGATGCGGAACTCCTGGCGGGCGACGGCGATGACATGCGAGGTCACGATGCGCCTCCTTCGCCGGCCGCTCGGGAGAAATGCACGTAGATGTCGTCGAGGCTCGGCTGCGTCACGTCGAAATCGGTCACCAGGGGTCCGAGTGCGCTGATTGCGGCGAGCCGGCGCATCTTCTCGGTCTGAGAGAAGATCAGTTCGACGGTCTGGCCGTTCACCCTGGTGCCGCCGAGCCGGTCGCTGACGTCGTCGATCGTTTCGGGCTGCGCGCGCACCCGGATCCGAACCGGAAGTGCTGCTTCGGCCTGCAGCCGCGACAGCGGCGCGTCCGCGACCAGCCGGCCTTCGCGCAGGATCGCCACCCGGTCGGTGCGCGCCTCGATCTCGCTCAGCGAATGCGACGAGAGAAGAACGGCCGTTCCTGCGGCCGCGACCACGTCCACCAGCGCATAGAAGTCATGGCGCGAAAGCGGGTCGAGCCCGCTCGTCGGTTCGTCGAGCAGCATCAGCCGCGGCGAGCCGAGGAGCGCCTGGGCGAGCCCCAGTCGCTGGCGCATCCCCTTGGAGTAAGTGCCCGAAGCCCGGTCGGCAGCGTGAGCGAGCCCGACGCGCTCGAGTGCCGCCATCGCATCGTCGGTGCTCACGTCTCTCAGCCGGGCGTAGAAGCCGATCAGCTCCCGCCCTGTGAGCGCCTTGGGGAAGGCGACGTTCTCCGGCAGGTAGGCGACGGCCCGGCGCGCGGCGGTGCTGTCCGGGGCATGGTCCCCGACACGGATGCTGCCGGCGTCTGGGCGCAGGAAGCCGAGGATGAGGCGCAGAAGTGTCGTTTTGCCGGCGCCGTTGTGGCCGAGCAGCGCCACGCGCTCGCCCGGCGCCACCGATAGCGTGAGCCCGGTCAGCGCCTCGACCCGGCCGAACCGCTTGCTCACGCCGGCGACGGTGAGAAGCGCGGTCACGACGGCACCTCCGCGGCCAGCGGCGCAGGAGACATCAGCGGGGCGGAATCGACTACGCCGCCGGGGAGCAATCCGGGAAATTCCCGCTGTGCCCAGCGGATCAACTGCGCCGCCGGACTGCCGAGCAGCAAGGACGCCGCCGGCTGGGTCCAGAGAACGTTGTCGATCAGGTCGTTTGGCCGGTAGGCCTGGTCCGCGATGCCGTCGGCGTTCAAGTCAAAGCCCGCGAAGTCGCTCCAGTAGTTGCCCCGTCCGTCCTCGCTCCATTCCTGCGCCGAAGTGCCGACATACTTGACCTGGTTGCGGTTGCCGACGAAGGCGTTGCCGGAGATGACGTTCCGTTCCGAGCCGGCGGTGAAGTGGATGCCGATCGGACAGCCCTCGAAGCGGTTGTCCCGCAGCGCGTTCTTGTGGGCATTGTACATGAACAGGCACTTCTCGCCGCCACCACGCACGAGGTTGTCGGTGATGACTGCGTCGTTGACGTAGTTCAGCATGATGCCGTGGTCGCGGTCCCCTTCCGAGACGTTCCCGCGCACGGTCAGGTCGCTGCTGAACATCAGCGC
>JAGRKZ010000075.1:4309-21702 GCA_020442065.1 Bauldia sp. | reverse complement strand
GCGGCGGCGTCCAGGACTTCGACGCGATCAAGCTCCTCAAGTTCGGCACGGCCTGAGCCGCCCCCCGACCCCCAGGGCCCGTGCCGGAGGAACGGCCCCGCCGACGAGGCGGGGCCGTTCGCATGTCGGGGGTTCCGTTTCTCTCAAGATCTTTCGGTGTCTCGCATGAACGCCATGCTTCTTTCAGGGCCGGCGCTGGAGCCGGTCGCGCTGCTCGACGCCAAGGCGCACCTGCGCGTCGACCACGACGAGGACGACGCGCTGATCAGCGCCGCGATCGTTTCCGCCCGCCTCCACGTCGAGGCCGCCACCCGCCGCGTGCTGATCGCGCAAGGCTGGCGGGTCGGTCTCGACCGCTGGCCGCGGAAACGCATCCTGAGGCTGCCGGCGGCGCCGCTGATCTCGGTCGATGCGGTGCGCATCCGCGACGCCGAGGGCGGCCTCACCACCCTCGACGCGGCCGACTACGAGGTCGACGCAGTGTCCGTGCCTGGTCGCCTTGCGGTCGCTGCGACCGCGCCGGCGCCCGCGACGCGGATGACGAACGCGATCGAGATCGACGTCACCGCGGGCTACGGCGCGACCTCGCTCGCCGTGCCGTCGCCGCTCCGCCACGCCATCATGATGCTGGTCACGCACTGGTACGAGCACCGCGGGCCGGCCGGCCACGATCAGGCCGGCGACACCGCGCCTCAGGGCTATGCCGCGCTGATCGCTCCCTACCGGGTCCTGTCGCTGTGCGCCGGCTAAGCTTCGACCCCGGCTGGCTCCGCCACCGCATCGTCATCGAGGCGCCAATCGCGTCTCCGGACGGCGCCGGAGGCGAGACGGTGACGTGGGACATGCTCGCATCGGTCTGGGCGCTGGTCGAGCCGGTCGGGGCGGGCGAGACGGTGCGCGCCGGCCGGCTGACCGGCACGGTGACCCATGCCGTCACGATCCGCTTCCGGAGCGACGTGGCCGGTGGGATGCGGGTTGCCTATCGCGGCCGGCACTACCGGGTGCTCGCCGTCTACGACCCGGACGAACGCCGGCGCTACCTGACCCTCAAGACGGAGCTCGAGACGCCATGAGGACGCTCGACCTGACCCGCGACGGACTGATCCGGGCTCTGTTGGCGGCGGTTGCCACCCGGCCGGCGGTGGATGCCGCCGTGGCCGCGCGGGCCGAGGCAGTGGCGGCGGAGATGCGGGCAGCCGGTGTCGTGGCGGATGTCGTCCGGCGCGGCTCCTCCGACTATGCCGTCCGCGCCGCCGCGCCGGGACCGATCGCGCCGGCATTCATGGGTGCCGCGCGCGAAGGGGACGGACCATGACCAGCCCCGCTCTCGCGCTCCAGGCCGCCGTTCATGCCGCGCTGGTCGCCGACGCGAGCGTCGGCGCGGTGGTCGGCGACCGCATCCACGACGCGCCGCCGCGCAACGCCGCCTTCCCGTTCATCGCCTTGGGCGAAGCGCGGACCGGCGACTGGAGCACCGGGACGGAGGACGGGGCCGAGCACCGGCTCGTCCTTCATGTCTGGTCGCGGCATCGCGGCAAGGCCGAATGCTGGACCGCGATCGAGGCGATCCGTGCCGCGCTGCACGAGGCGGCACTCGCGGTCGAGGGGCACCGCCTCGTCAATCTCCGGTTCGAGACGGCGGACGTCGGCGCCGACCGCGACGGCATCACCTGGCATGGCGTTGCCCGCTTCCGGGCAGTGACCGAGCCGGCCTGACCCACAACGAAAGGACTTCAGCCATGGCAGCGCAGAAGGGGAAGGATCTCCTCCTCAAGATCGATGCGACCGGGAGCGGCGGGTTTGTCACCGTCGCCGGGCTCCGCTCGCGGCAGATTGCCTTCAACGCCGAGAGCGTCGACGTGACCGATGCGGACTCCGCCGGCCGCTGGCGGGAGTTGCTGGAAGGGGCGGGGGTGAGGCGCGCCGGCGTCTCCGGCGCCGGCATCTTCCGGGATGCGAGCACCGATGCGACCATTCGCCAGGTCTTCTTTGACGGCACCATCCGCGACTGGCAGGTGATCGTGCCGGATTTCGGGACAATCGAGGGGCCATTCCAGGTGACGGCCCTCGAGTATGCCGGCGAGCATGACGGCGAACTCGGCTACGAGATCGCGCTCGAGTCGGCCGGCGCACTCGCCTTCACCGCGGCCTGACCATGGCAAACCGGCAGCGGGGCGAGATCGAGGCCATGCTCGACGGAAGGCCGCATGTGCTCTGCCTGACCCTCGGCGCGCTGGCCGAACTCGAGGCCGCGCTCGGGGCCGGCGACCTGATGGCACTCGCCCGTCGTTTCGAGGCGGGGCAGCTCACGGCCGGCGACGCGATCCGGATCATCGGCGCCGGTCTTCGCGGCGCCGGCGTCGAAGTCGACGATGCGGCCGTGGCGCGGATGCGGGCCGAGGGCGGGGCGGCAGGGTTCGTCGCCATCGTCGCCGACCTGATCGCGGCGACCTTCGGCGGCGCGGCCGGGTAGGCGAATGACGGGCGAAGCGAGATTCCCCTGGCGGGCGCTGATGGCACTGGGTTTCGGCCACCTTCGACTGTCGAGCGCCGCGTTCTGGGCGATGACCCCGCGCGAGCTTGCGGCGGCGGTCGAGGTGCTGGGGCTCGGGCGGGGAGGGCCGCCGGAGCGGGGTGCCCTCGCGGCGTTGATGCAGCGCTACCCGGACACGGACTCCATGGACTGAACGAACAGGGAGACAACCATGCCGGAACCGGTCGATACGATCGAGGTTGGCGTCGGGCTCAACACCACGCCGATGCGCGAGGGACTGGCGCGGCTCTCGCGCGAGGCGGCGTCCTTCTCGGCCGCGATCAGCGGCGCTTTTCGCACCGCCGCGAGTGGCGGCAGGGCCTTCGAGGACGTGCTCAAGGACCTGGCGCTGCGGCTCGCGACGATCACCTTCGACGCGGCGACCCGGCCGATCGCGAGCGCGCTAGGCACCGCGCTGGGCGGGCTGACGGCGGGCCTCCCGGGTGGCGCGACCCGGGCCTTCGCGCGCGGCGGCGTCACCGACGGCCCGACGCTCTTCCCGCTCGGCCGCGGGACCGGCCTCGCCGGCGAGGCGGGGCCCGAGGCGATCCTGCCGCTGAGCCGGGGCTCCGACGGGCGGCTTGGCGTGGCCGGCGGCGGAGGGGGAGGGACCGTCGTCAATGTCACGGTCAACACCCCCGACGCCGACAGCTTCCGGCGCTCGGAGGCCCAGGTGACGGCGATGCTCGCCCGCGCCGTGGGCCGCGGCCGGCGGGGGCTCTGACCATGCCGGCGCTGATCCCTTTCCACGAGGTGCGCTTTCCGACCGCGATCGCCTTCGGCTCTTCGGGCGGGCCGGAGCGACGGACGGAGATCGTCACCCTCGGTTCCGGCCACGAGGAGCGCAACGGCCGCTGGGCGGACTCGCGGCGGCGCTACAACGCCGGCTACGGCATCCGCTCGCTCGACGACCTCCATGCCGTCATCGCCTTCTTCGAGGAGCGGCGTGGCCGGCTCTACGGCTTCCGCTGGCGCGACCGCATCGACTTCGGCTCGGGCCTGCCGGGCGCGGGCGTGACCCCGACCGACCAGACCCTCGGCGCCGGCGACGGCAGCACCGCGGCGTTCCAGCTCGCCAAGCACTACGGCGCGCTGCACGCGTCGTGGCTCCGGACGATCCGGAAGCCCGTGGCGGGGACGGTGCGGGTCGCGGTCGACGGCGTCGAGCAGGACGAAGGCGCCGACTGGAGCTGCGACACAACGACGGGCCTCGTCACTTTCGCCGGCGGGTCGATTCCCGCGGATGGGGCGACGGTGACGGCGGGCTTCACCTTTGACGTGCCGGTGCGCTTCGACACCGACCATCTCGAGATCAACCTCACCAGCTTCGCCGCTGGGGACATCCCGGCAATCCCGCTGGTCGAGATCCGGCTGTGACGATGCAAGGACCTTCCCCATGAGACCACTGCCGGCCGCGCTCCAGGCGCATGTCGACGCGCGGGTGACGGCGCTCTGCCGCTGCTTTCGGATCGCGCGGGCGGACGGCGTCGTGCTCGGCTTCACCGACCACGACCGCCCGCTTGCCTTCGACGGCACCAGCTACGAGCCGGCCGACGGGCTCGACGCCAGCGAGGACGCCAGCGCCACCGGCTTCGCCGTCGGCGGGCTGGAGGTGCTCGGCGCGCTGACCTCGGACCGGCTCGACCCCGAGGACCTCGCCGCCGGGCTGTTCGACAACGCCGAGGTGACGGTGCATCTGGTCAACTGGACGACGCCGTCGGAGCGCCATCTCCTCCGGGTCGGGCGCCTCGGCGAGGTGACGCGCGAGGACGGCGCCTTCCGCGCCGAGATCCGCGGGCTTGCGGCGAGCCTCGACGAGACCCGCGGCCGCGCCTTCCGGCCGACCTGTGACGCTGATCTCGGCGACGGGCGCTGCGGCATCGACCTCGACGATGCCGACTATCGCGGCACCGGCACGGTGAGCGAGCCGAACGACCGCCGGCGGTTCGCGACGAGCGGCCTGTCGGCCTTCGCCAAGGGCTGGTTCGACCGCGGGCGGCTGACCTTCACCAGCGGGGCCAATGCCGGCCGGGCGTCCGAAGTCCGGACCCATCGCAAGGAGGGCGGGGAGGGGGTGATCGAGCTGTGGCAGGCGATGCGGGCCGACATCGCGCCGGGCGATGCGTTCGTCGTCACCGCCGGCTGCGACAAGCGCTTCTCGACATGCAGGCAGAAGTTCGACAACGGCGTCAATTTCCGCGGCTTCCCGCACATGCCCGGCAACGACTTCGCGCTCACCTATGCGCGGCGCGGCGACGATAACGACGGCAAGCCGGTGGTGGAGTGACGTCGATGCGCGATACGGACACACCCCTCACCCTGTCCCTCTCCCGCACGGGGAGAGGGGACGGTGGGGCACCGGCGATGGGCCGCGCGGAGGCGATCGTCGCCGAGGCGGTGTCCTGGGTAGGGACGCCGTACCGCCACCAGGCGGCGCTGAAGGGCATCGGCTGCGACTGCCTGGGCCTGGTGCGCGGTATCTGGCGGGCCGTTTACGGGAGCGAGCCCGAGGCGACGCCGGCCTATACGCCCGACTGGGCCGAGGCGGCGGGACGCGAGACGCTCCGCGACGCCGCCGGCCGGCACATGACGGCGGTCGCCCTCGACGCCGCCGCGCCGGGCGATCTCCTGCTGTTCCGCTGGCGCGCGGCGCTGCCGGCCAAGCATGCCGCGATCCTCATTGCCGCCGACCGCTTCGTCCACGCCCACCAGGGCGCCGCCGTCGCCAGCGCGACGCTGGCGCCGTGGTGGCGCCGGCGGCTCGCCTATGTGTTCCGGTTTCCGGGGGTGGAGTAGCAATCATGGCCACGCTTCTTCTCTCCACCGCCGGCGCGGCGGTCGGCTCGATCTTCGGGCCGGCCGGGGCGCTGATCGGCCGCGCCGTCGGCGCCGTCGCCGGCTATGCGCTCGACCAGTCGCTGTTCGGTACCGAGCGGACGATCGAGACCGGCCGGCTCTCCGACCTCGACGTCCAGACGTCGCGCGAGGGCGCGCCGATCCCGCGGGTCTACGGGCGGGTGCGGGTGGCCGGCGAGATGATCTGGGCGACGCGCTTCGAGGAGGAGGTGAGGAAGGAGGAGACCGGCGGCGGCAAGGGCGGCTCGAGCGAGACCACGGTCAAGAGTTACGCCTACTACGCCAACTTCGCGATCGGACTGTGCGAGGGGCCGATCGCCCGTATCGGCCGGGTGTGGGCCGACGGCAAGCCGTTCAACCTTGCCAATGCCAGCTACCGCCTCCATCGCGGCACGGCCAGCCAGGGGGCGGACAGCCTGATCGAGGCCAAGCAGGGCGACGGCAAGGCGCCGGGCTATCGCGACACCGCCTACATCGTCTTCGAGCGGCTGCCGCTGGCGAAGTTCGGCAACCGAGTGCCGCTGTTCTCGTTCGAGGTCATCCGCCCGGTCGGCCGGCTCGAGGAGCGGGTCCGGGCCGTGACGATGATCCCCGGCGCGACCGAATTCGGCTACAGCCCGACCAAGGTGCGGCAGGTGCACGGGCCAGGGCATCGCGAGCCGCTCAACCACCACACCGACCGCAACGCCACCGACTGGAAGGCGGCGGTGGGCGAGCTCCAGGACCTCTGCCCCGATCTCGAAAGCGTCGGCCTGGTGGCGGCGTGGTTCGGCACCGACCTCCGCGCCAACCACTGCGAGATCCGGCCGGGCGTGGTGTCGACCTCAATCGTCACCGTGCCGGAGGCGTGGCGCGCGGCCGGCCAGACGCGGGCCAGCGCCCACCTCGTCAGCGAGCACGACGGCCGCGCCGCCTATGGCGGCACGCCGTCCGACGCCTCGCTGGTGGCGGCGATCCGCGACCTCAAGGATCGCGGGCTGAACGTCATGTTCTACCCGTTCGTGATGATGGACGTCCCGAACGGCAATGGCCTCAGCGACCCGTACGGCGGCGGCGAGCAGGCCGCCTATCCCTGGCGGGGGATGATCACCGCGAACAAGGCGCCGGGCGAGGCGGGCTCGCCCGACCAGACGTCGGAGGCGGCCGACCAGGTGGCGACCTTCGTCGGTACCGCCGCGCCGGGGGACTTCACCCTCAACGGCGACGCGGTGGTCTACGACGGGCCGGACGAATGGAGCTATCGCCGCTTCATCCTCCACTATGCCAAGCTCTGCAAGGCAGCCGGCGGTGTCGATGCCTTCCTGATCGGCTCCGAGCTGCGCGGCCTGACGACGCTGCGCTCCGACGCCAACAGCTATCCCTTCGTCAACCGGCTGAAGACGCTGGCCGAGGACGTGCGCGGCATCCTTGGCGCATCGACCAAGATTTCCTACGCCGCCGACTGGAGCGAATACTTCGGCCACCAGCCGACAGACGGCAGCGGCGACGTTTACTTCCACCTCGACCCGCTGTGGGCCCACGACGACATCGACTTCATCGGCATCGACACCTACGTGCCGCTCGCCGACTGGCGCGACGGCAGCGACCACCTCGATGCCGCCGGCTGGGACTCGGGGCGGAGCGTTGCGTATCTCCGCGCCAACATCGCCGGCGGCGAGGGCTTCGACTGGTACTACGCCAGCGAGGCGGCACGGAATGCCCAGGTCCGCAGCGCGATCAGCGACGGCGCCTACGGCAAGCCGTGGGTGTTCCGCTACAAGGATCTCAAGGCCTGGTGGACGAACCAGCATTTCAATCGCCCGGGCGGGACCGAGGCGGGGAGCCCGACCGCCTGGACGCCACGGTCGAAACCGATCTGGTTCACCGAGGCCGGATGCCCGGCGGTCGACAAGGGCGCCAACCAGCCGAACCTCTTCCCCGATCCGAAGTCCTCGGCGAGTGGCCTGCCCTACTATTCGACCGGCGCGCGGGACGACCTGATCCAGCGTCGGTTCTGCGAGGCGGTGTTGAGCCATTGGGACCCGGGCGACGACGACTATGTCGAGGACACCAACCCGGTGTCGCCGGTCTATGGCGGCCGGATGGTGCGCCACGGCCGGACCCACCTCTGGACCTGGGACGCACGGCCGTTCCCGGCCTTCCCCTATCTCACTGACGTCTGGGGTGACGGCGGGAACTGGGATACCGGCCACTGGCTGACCGGACGGCTCGGGGCGGCGCCGGCATCCGACCTCGTCGCCCGCATCCTCGCCGACTACGGCATCGCCGGCGTCAGCGTCGGTGAGCTCGACGGCGTCGTCGACGGCTACATCATCGACGGCATCGTCTCGGCGCGGCAGGCGCTCGAGCCGCTGGCCTCGCTCCTGATGTTCGAGACCCACGAGTCCGGCGCCATACTCCGGGTCGTGCCGCGCGGACGGAAGACCGCGGCCAGCTATGGCGAGGACGCCCTCGTCGACGATGGCGACCGGGCGCGGTTCAGCCTTCGCCGGGCGCAGGAAACCGAGCTGCCGCAGGAGATCGCGATCGGCTTCGCCGACCCACTCGCCGACTACCGGCCGACCGAGGCCAGCGCCCGGCGGCTGGTGACCGGAAGCGGGCGGACGATCCGGAGCGGGACCGGCGTGGCGATGAGCCATGCAGTGGCGCGGGGGCTGGCGGACGCCATGCTCCAGGACCTCTGGGCCGGGCGCGAGACCGCGACGTTCGCCCTGCCGCCGAGCGCCCAGGCGCTCGAGCCGGGCGATATCTGCGACCTCACCGTGCGCGGCGTCACCGAGACGATGATGGTGACACGGATCGAGGACGGCGCCGCGCGGCGGATCGAGGCGCGGCGGATCGACCCGGCGATCCTGACGCCGGTGCCCGACGCGCCGCGGGTGATGACGCCGATCCAGTCGCCGGCCGAGACGCCGCCGGAGGTCGTGGTCCTCGACCTGCCGCTGCTCCGTGGCGACGAGCCGCCCTACGCACCGCGCGTCGCCGCCTTCGCCCGGCCGTGGCCGGGGGCGGTTGCGATCGCGCTCGGCTCGGCCGAGACCGGCTTTGTGCCGCGGCAGGCGATCGAGCAGGCGGCGGTGATGGGCGAGCTGTCCGGAGCGCTGGGGCCTGGCCCGCTGTGGCGCTACGACCGGGCCAACACGATCACGGTACGGCTCTACGGCGGGACGCTCGCGAGCCTGCCGGAGGCGACGCTGCTCAACGGCGGCAATGTCGCCGCGATCGGAACCGCGGAGACCGGGTTCGAAGTGATCCAGTTCCGGGTGGCGACGCTCATCGACACGGACCTCTGGGAGCTCTCCGACCTCCTCCGCGGGCAGGGCGGCACCGGCGACATCGCCGCGGGCGGCCACGCCGTCGGCGCGCGATTCGTGCTCCTCGACGACGCGGTGACGCCGCTCGCGGTGAGCGAGGCCGAGGCGGCTCTGTCGCTCACCGCGCGGTGCGGACCGGCGGACACCGTCTACGACCCTGACATTTTCGTCGACATCGCGCTGACGCCGGCACGGCGGGGCTATCGCTGCTTGTCGCCGACCGCGCTCACGGCACGGCGGGACGCGGGCACTGGCGACGTGACGCTGCGCTGGATCCGCCAGACCCGGATCGGCGGCGACGCCTGGGAGCCGGTGGAAGTGCCGCTCGGCGAGGCGGGCGAGACCTACCGGGTCGAGATCCTCGACGGGGTCAGCGTCGTGCGGAGCGCCACGACCGGCGCGTCGCTGCTCGCGTACACGGCCGCGGAACAGGCGGCGGATTTCGGCGGGCCGCCGGCAACCCTGGCCGTGCGGGTGAGCCAGCTCAGCGCCACCGACGGGCCGGGCCAGCCGATCGAGCGGGTGCTGGCGCTCTAGCCTTCGAACGCACGGACGAGACTAGAGAAGCGACGCCGCAAGCCGGCGGCGCGACGAGAGGATTTGCCATGTCGGAGACTATTCATCTCACCCTGCCTTACCTTGCGGCGGCGCAGGCGCAGAAGCACGTCACCCACAACGAGGCACTGAAGCGGCTCGACGCGGTCGTGCAACTCGCGGTGATCGACACCACGCTCGCCGCGCCACCGGGGAGTCCGGACGAGGGTGACCGCTACATCATCGCCGCCGGCGCGACCGGGGCATGGGCCGGACATGACGGCGAGGTCGCCGCCTTCGTCGACGGCGCCTGGCTGACGATGGCGGCAGAGGAAGGCTGGCTCGCCTATGACGCCAGCACCGAGACGCTGCTGCTCCGCCAGGCGAGCGGGTGGACGGCCGTCGGGACATCGCCTGACGCGGTCCTTGGCCCGGCGAGCGCCACGGACAGCGTGCCCGTCCTGTTCGACGGGACGACGGGCAAGCTGATCAAGGCGACGACCTTCGCGAGCTTCAAGACCGCGCTGGCGCTGGTCAAGGCCGACGTCGGGCTCGGCAGCGTTCTCAACCTCCCGCAGCGCGAGAAGCTGACCGCCAGCCGTACCTATTACGTCCGCACCGACGGCTCGGACAGCAACGACGGCCTCGCCAACAACGCGGGTGGCGCCTTCCTCACCATCGCCAAAGCGATGGCCGTCGTGGCGGGCATCGACCTCGGCGGCTTCGTCGCCACCATTCAGGTCGGGGCCGGCACGTGGACCACGGCGGTTACGCTCCCGGTCATCGTCGGCGGCACGGCGGTGCTGCTGGGCGACACCGCGACGCCCGCGAACGTCACGATCTCGCTGTCGTCCGGGTCCTGTGTCACGGCGGAAGGCGTCATCGGCTGGGCCGTCCGCGGCTTCAAGCTGGTGACGAGCGGCGCCCGCGGCGTCCTGGTCAGGAACTTCTCGAGCCTCACCGTCTCGCATATCGAGTTCGGGGCCTGCACGCTCGGCCACACCTACTGCGGCTACAACTCGGTCCTGTTCGTCGAGACCGGCTGCACGATCACCGGCAACGCGCCTTACCACTGGCTCGCCACCTCCGGCGGTCAGGTGGTCTGCCAGAGCGTCACCATCACCCTCAGCGGGACGCCGGCGTTCAGCACGGCATTTGCGACGGCGAGCGTCAACGGCAGCATGAACATCCCGTCCATCACCTTCAGCGGCAGCGCCACCGGCACCCGCTACTACATCACCCTCAACGCCGTCATCTCGACCGGTGGCGGGGGCGCGAGCTACCTGCCCGGCAGTGCCGCCGGCAGCACGCTAACCGGAGGGCAGTACCAGTGAGTGAAGCCATCCTTCCGATCCGCGTCGACGATCACTACTGGATCGTCGCGGACGACGAGAGCCGCCTGTGGTCGAGCGCTCGCGCGGCCTATGTCGCCCCCGACGACGCGGCCTATGCCGCCTGGCAGTCGTCGGGCGCCGTTGCCACCCGGATCGCCTCCGAAGCCGAACTCGATGTCGTGATCGAGGCAGCCGCCTTCGAACCGCGGGCGGCGGTCACAGCACTGCGGCAAGGGCTGGTGCGCGAGGCGGTGATCCCCGAGGCGGCGCTTGCCGCCGAGACGCCGGCCCGGGGTCCCAAATCCGCCGGCTGAGCCGGCATCGCACACCTCAGGGTCTGTATCGGCCGGCGCCGTCCGGCCGCGATGCGCTGCGCGAGGCCGACGCCAGCGACAGGAGCGTATTGCCATGAAGACCAGCCCGAAGGGCATCGCATTCATTGCCGCCGCGGAGGGTGTGGTCACGCGCGCCTACCGCGACGTTGGCGGGGTCTGGACGATCGGGGTCGGGCACACCGCTGCCGCCGGTCCGCCGCGGCCGGCTGCCGGGATGACGATCACGCGCGAGGAGGCGCATGCGATTCTCGCCCGCGACCTGCCGTGCTACGAGCAGCGGGTCACGGCGGCGCTGGGCGATGTACCGCAGACGGTCTTCGACGGCGCCGTGTCCTTCGACTTCAACACCGGCGCCATTCATCGCGCGTCCTGGGTGAAGGCCTACCAGGCCGGAAACCACACCGCGGCACGGCAATCCCTGATGCGGTGGACGAGGGCAGGCGGGCAGACCGTGGCCGGCCTCGTCCGCCGCCGCCACGCCGAGGCGCGGCTGATCTTCGAGGGTGCATATGGGACAGCAGGCGCATCGCGCGCCGCGTCGCCAGCGGTCGCGGCCTACCAGAAGATGCTCGCCACGCTCGGCTTCTACCACGGCGCCCTCGACGGCATCGCAGGGCCGATGACCAGGGCTGCGGTTCTCGCCTACCAGCGCCGCCATCCCGACCTCGTCGCCGACGGCATCGCCGGTCCGGCGACGCTCGCGAGCCTCGCCCGCGATCTTGCTGCGCGCGAAAGCGGCCTCGCGACGGTTACGGGCGCCGCGGCAACCGCCCTCGTCGCTGCTGCGGCGGCGCCGGCCGATGGGCTGGTTTGGGCTGCCATCGCCGCGGCCATAGCTCTCGGCCTCGGCCTCGGCTTTCTGGCGCTTCGCTACGGCGGCGAGGTTCGCCGAATGCTCACCTTAAGGAAAGGACACTGACGATGAACCGCATCCTCGGCACTCTCCGCGCCACCAAGGGTTGGCGCACGCTCGCCGTCTCGCTTGCCATCTCGGTGGCGGGCGCCCTGCAATCGACCGACTGGACGACGCTTGTGCCTGAGGACCGGGTCGGCCCGGTGATGGTCGGCATCGGCGTGCTGATGGCCGTGCTCCGCGTCGTCACCGACGGGCCGGTCGGCGGCAAGGGGGGGTGATCGACACGGGCCCGCGCCCTCGTCATATTCAGGCCGCGTTCATACTGCCGGCGGTAACGAAAGCGTCATGTTCAGGAACCTCGCCCCTGCCGCCGTCTTTGCCGCCGCTCTCGCGGCGGCGGGCGGGCTTGCGCCGGACGCGGCGCTCGCCGCCGGGTGCCTGTCGTCGAAGGAAGCGCGCTCCGCCGTCCAGAATGGCCAGGCGGTATCGCTGTCAAAGATGGTGAAGCGGATCGAAAAGGCAACCGGCGGGCAGATCCTGCCGACCCCGGAGCTCTGCAAGAACGGTGGTCGGCTGACCTACACGGTCAAGGTGCTCAAGCCTGATGGCTCGGTCGAGACGCTGACGGTGGATGCGGCGAGCGGCAACATCGCCGGTTACTGACGGGGAGAGGGGGAACGCATGCGGGTGCTTGTCGTCGAGGACGATGCCGATCTCAACCGGCAGCTCGTCGACGCCTTCAAGGAAGCCGGATACGCGGTCGATACCGCGAGCGACGGCGAGGAGGGGCACTTCCTCGGCGACACCGAGCCCTATGACGCGGTGGTTCTCGACATCGGCCTGCCGCACATGGACGGTATCTCGGTTCTGGAGAAGTGGCGCCGCGACGGCCGCAAGATGCCGGTGCTGATCCTCACTGCCCGCGACCGCTGGAGCGACAAGGTGCAGGGCATCGACGCCGGCGCCGACGACTACGTCGCCAAGCCCTTCCATATCGAGGAGGTGCTGGCGCGGGTCCGGGCCCTCGTCCGCCGCTCCGCAGGCCACGCTTCGAACGAGATCGAGATCGGCCCGGTCCGCCTCGACAGCCGCTCCGGCCGGGTTTCGGTCGACGGCAACCCGGTCAAGCTCACCTCGCACGAGTACAAGGTGCTCGAATACCTCATGCATCACCGCGACCGGGTGGTGTCGCGGACCGAGCTGATCGAGCATCTCTACGATCAGGACTTCGATCGCGATTCGAACACGATCGAGGTCTTCGTCGGCAGGTTGAGGAAGAAGGTGTCCGCCGATCTGATCGAGACCGTGCGCGGCCTCGGCTACCGGATCGTGGCGCCGCGCGATGCGGCGTAACTCACTCGCTTTCCGCCTCATCGCCGCGGCGTCACTGTGGAGCGCGGCGGCCCTGGTCGTCGCCGGACTGATCCTCACCTCGCTCTATACCAGCACCGTCGAGAGGGCCTTCGACGAGCGGCTCAGCGTCTATCTCCGGACGCTGGTCGGGGCGCTCGCCCAACAGTCCCCGCCAGCCTCGACCGATCCCGGCAATCTCGGCGAGCCGCGGTTCGAACTGCCGTTTTCCGGCTGGTACTGGCAGGTCCGTCCGCCCGATGGCGGTGCGGTCGTGCTCGCCTCCGGGTCGCTCTTCACCGATACGCTCGATGCGGGCGAGGCGACCGACACCGCCGAGATCGAGGGAGCGACGTCAGGCCGGCTGGCCGGGCCGGACGATCAGCAGCTTCGCGTCCTCACCCAGACCGTCGATTTCGACGGCGGAGGGCGCTACCAGGTGCTCGTCGCAGGTGACGCCGGCGAGGTCGCCGACCAGATCGTCGCCTTCCGCTGGAGCGTCTTCCTGACGCTTGCCGCGCTCGGCGTCGGCCTCGTCATCGCCACCACCGCCCAGATCGGCTGGGGACTCCGGCCGCTGGACAATGTCCGTCGCGGGCTGGCCGCCCTCCGCAGCGGCAAGGAAACCCGGTTCGAGGGACCGTTCCCCGCCGAGATCGCTCCGCTCGCCAAAGAGCTCAACGCGCTCCTCGAATCGAACCAGCAGATCATCGAGCGGGCGCGAACCCAGGTCGGCAACCTCGCTCACGGGCTGAAGACGCCGCTCAGCGTCATCACCAACGAGGCGCGCGCCACCGACGGGCCGCTCGCCGAGAAGGTGGCCGAGCAGGCCGAGCTGATGCGGACCCAGGTCAACCACTATCTCGAACGGGCGCGAATCGCGGCCCGATCCAACGTGATCGGGGCGGTGACCGAGGTCGAACCGGTCGTCGACAGCATCGTCCGCGCCATGGCCCGCATCCACGAGGACCGCAACCTCGACATCGGCGCGGAGGTGGCGCCGGGCGCGCTGTTCCGCGGCGAGAAGCAGGACCTCGAGGAAATCGTCGGCAATCTTGTCGATAACGCCTGCAAGTGGGCGCGAACCGAAGTGGCCGTCACGGTCGGCCATGTGCCGCCGAAGGACGAGGAAACACCGGGGCAACTCACCTTGGTCATCGATGACGACGGGCCTGGCCTCGACGAGGCGCAGCGCGTCGAGGCGACCCGTCGCGGCCGCCGGCTCGACGAGACCAAGCCGGGCTCGGGCCTCGGGCTCTCCATCGTCAGCGATCTCGTCGGGCTCTATGACGGCCGTTTCCGCCTGGATCGTTCGCCCTCCGGCGGCCTCCGCGCCGAGGTCGACCTGCCGGGGGCATGACGGGGTCGTGATGAGAAAACCCAATTTCTGCCATCGTGCATGTGCTATGGAGAATGACGCGGGTGTCGGTTCGACAGGATGTCCCGGAGGGGAACGGATGAGGCGTATGGTGGCGTTTGCTGTCCTGGGGCTGGCGGGCTTGGCCCTTGCCGGTTGCGGCACCACGGGCGGCTCGGGCCAGGCGCTGAGCCTCGTCTCCGACCCGCAGGCCGAAACCACCCCGATCGCCAGCTTCGCCGGGCAGGGGCTCAGCAGTTCGGCCCAGCGTCGCGCCTCGGAAGCAGAGCTCAAGGCGCTGGAATTCGGGCGGACCGGCGTGCCGGTGGCCTGGAAGGACGGATCGAGCCGCGGCGAAGTGACGCCCGGCGCCCCGTACCAGGTGAACGCCTTCAGCTGCCGCGACTATACGCACGTCGTCAGCATCAATGGCGGACCGTCGCTGAGCGGCCGGGCGACGGCCTGCCGCGGGGCCAATGGCCAGTGGCAGACGGTCACCTGAGGCCATTGCCGCCCGCCGGAGCATTTGACGCAGAACAAGCCGGGCCCTGTCCGACCCGCCTATGTAAAATGCCGCAATGACCCTCTGGATCGTCATGGCCGTGCTTGCCGCAGCGGTTTCGCTGACGGTGCTCGTCCCGCTCTTTCGGAGCGGACGGGGCGCGCTCGCCATGGCGGACCAGGAAGTGTCGGTCTATCGCGACCAGCTCGGCGAACTCGATCGCGACCTCGAGCGCGGGGTAATCGCCCCGGCCGAGGCGGAGGCGGCCCGCACCGAGATCGCCCGCCGGCTGATTCGCGCCGACGGCGCCCGGCAGACGGTCCGGTCATCCCAGAGCGAGACGCCGCGGCGCGTAGCCGCCGCGACCGCAGTGGTGGCGATGCCGCTACTAGCACTCGGCCTTTATGTTTCCCTCGGCAATCCCGGCCTGCCTGATGCCCCGCTTGCGGCGCGGCTCGCCGCCCCGCCGGAGCAGCAGGACATTGCCGTCCTCGTCGCCAAGGTCGAGCGGCACCTCGCCGCCAATCCCGACGACCTCCAGGGATGGCGGGTGCTGGCGCCGATCTACGTGCGGTCAGGCAACTTCGACGCCGCCGCCGAGGCGTTCCGCAACATCGTCCGCATCGCCGGCAGCAGCGCCACCACCGAAGGCGACCTCGGCGAGGCGATCCTGCGGGGCAGTGGCGGGGCGATCACGGCCGAGGCGCAGGCCGCCTTCGAGCGGGCCCTCAAGGACGATCCCAAGGATGTGCGCGCCCGCTTCTACCTGGCGCTCGCCGATGCGCAGGCCGGCCGCCCCGAGGAAGCCGCGACCGCGCTCCGCGCGCTGATCGCCGAGGCGCCGCCGGGCGCGACCTGGACGAACGGCATGCGCGAGATGCTGGCCGAGATCGAAGGTGCCGGCCCGGACACGGCCGTCGCTTCGACCCAGCCTGGCCCCACCGCTGCCGACATCGAGGCGGCGGGAGGAATGTCGAGCGGCGACCGCACGACGATGATCGAAGGTATGGTCGCCCAGCTCGCCGCGCGCCTCCAGTCGGAACCGGAGGATGCCGAGGGTTGGGCGCGGCTGGTACGGTCCTATATGGTGCTCGGCCGGCCCGACGACGCCCGTGCCGCCCTCGACGAGGCGCGCTCGGCGCTGGCCGGGGCCGCGGACAAGCTGGCGCTGGTCGAGAACGAAGCGCGTGCAACGGGACTGATCCAATGACGATGGCCGTGCCGGCAAAGCGGGGCATGACGCGGAAGCAGCGCCGGCTGGTGCTGATCGGGCTGGCGGGCATCGTTCTCGCGGTCGCGGCGGGCCTGGTCCTCTACGCCATGACAGATCGCATCGTGTTCTTCACCGCGCCGAGCGAACTCGCCGCCAAGCCGCCGCCGCCGGGCACGCGGCTTCGGATCGGCGGGCTGGTCGAGGAAGGCAGCGTGGTCAAGCAGGCCGACGGCGCGGTGACGTTCTCCGTGACCGATGGCGGCGCCACAGTGCCGGTCGCCTACAAGGGCATCCTCCCCGACCTGTTTCGCGAGGGGCAGGGCGTGGTCGCCGAGGGGCTGGTGGGCGCCAACGGGGTCTTCGCCGCCGACTCGGTGCTGGCCAAGCACGATGAGAACTACATGCCGCGGGAAGTGGTCGATGCGCTCAAGGCCCAGGGCGTGTGGGAGGGCGACGGACCCGCCCCGGCGTCGAAGTAGGCGCGGGCTATGAGCGCCGAACTCGGCCACTTCGCTCTGATCCTGGCGCTGGCGCTGGCGCTCGCCCAGTCGGCGATCCCGTTCGCCGGGGCGCTCCGCCGCGACCCGCGGCTGATGGCCGTGGCGGGGCCGGCGGCGGTGACGCAGTTCCTGCTGATCGGCATCGCCTTTGCCGCGCTGGTGCAGGCCTACGTGCTCTCCGACTTCTCCGTGCTCAACGTCGTCGAGAACTCGCATTCGGCCAAGCCGCTCCTCTTCAAGATCACCGGCGTCTGGGGCAACCACGAAGGCTCGATGCTGCTCTGGGTGCTGATCCTCGCCCTGTTCGGCGCGCTGGTGGCGGCGTTCGGCGGCAACCTGCCGGACCGGCTCAAGGCGCTGGTGCTCTCGGTGCAAGCCTGGGTCGCGGTCGCCTTCCTGCTCTTCATCCTGTTCACCTCCAATCCCTTCGTGCGCCTCTCGCCGCCGCCGATCGAAGGCCAGGACCTCAACCCGGTCCTGCAGGACATCGGCCTCGCCATCCATCCGCCGCTCCTCTATCTCGGCTATGTCGGCTGCTCGATCTCCTTCGCCTTCGCCATTGCCGCCCTGATCGACGGACGGATCGACGCCGCCTGGGCCCGCTGGGTCCGACCGTGGACGCTGACGGCGTGGATGTTCCTGACCCTCGGCATCGCCATGGGCTCCTACTGGGCCTACTACGAGCTCGGCTGGGGCGGCTTCTGGTTCT
>JAGRKZ010000075.1:0-4298 GCA_020442065.1 Bauldia sp. | reverse complement strand
ACGCCTCGTTCATGCCGTGGCTGGCGGCGACCGCGCTCCTCCATTCGGCGATCGTGATGGAGAAGCGCAACGCGCTCCGCATCTGGACCGTTCTCCTCTCCATCCTCGCCTTCTCGCTCTCCCTCCTTGGCACCTTCCTCGTCCGCTCGGGCGTGCTGACCTCGGTGCATACCTTTGCCGCCGACCCCACCCGCGGCGTCTTCATCCTCGCCATCCTGACACTGTTCATCGGCGGGGCGCTCGCGCTCTTTGCCTTCCGGGCCGGCAGCCTCGCGCCCGGCGGCATCTTCGCCCCGATCAGCCGCGAAGGGGCGCTGATCCTCAACAACCTGTTCCTGACGGCCGCGGCCGGGGCGGTGCTGGTCGGCACGCTCTACCCGCTGATCCTCGAGTCCCTTACCGGCGAGCGCATCTCGGTCGGCGCGCCCTTCTTCAACCTCATCTTCCTGCCGCTGATCACACCGCTCCTCCTCATCGTGCCGTTCGGGCCGATGCTGGCCTGGAAGCGCGGCGACCTCGGCGCCGCTGCCGAGCGGCTGCTCGCCGCCTTCGGCGCCGCCATCCTCGCCGCCATCGCTGCCGCCTGGATCGCCGGCGCCGGCAACGGGCTCGCGCTGTTCGGGGTGGCGGTCGGCGTGTGGCTGATCGTCGGCGCGGTCTCCGAGGTCGCCTTTCGGGTGAGGCTGTTCGCCGCCCCCGCCGCCGAGACCTGGCGCCGGCTGTGGGGCCTGCCCCGCGCCGCCTACGGCACCATGCTCGCCCATGCCGGCGTCGGGGTGACGGTGCTCGGCATCGTCATCGCCAGCAACTATGCGAGCGAGCAGATCCTCACCATGCACCCGGGCGAGACCATCACCGCCGGTGGCCGGCAGGTGACGCTCGACGACGTCTTCCTCCGTGACGGTCCCAACTACGGCGAGACCGTCGTCCGCTTCACCGTGCGTGCGGGCGGGACAGTGGTGGCGGTCATGGAGCCGACCAAGCGGCGCTTCGCGGCGCGGCAGATGGAGACGACCGAGTCGGCGATCGAGACCTTCGGCGCCTCGCAACTCTATCTCTCGCTCGGCGACGTCGCGCCGGACAAGACCGTCGTGGTGCGGGCCTACTGGAAGCCGATGGTCACCTTCATCTGGCTGGGCGCGCTGGTGATGGCGGCGGGCGGGATCCTCTCGCTGAGCGACCGCCGGCTCCGGGTCGGCGCACCGCGACCGGCGCGGAAGGCCGCCGCCGTGGCGGCGGAGTAGGCGCGATGCGGCGGCTCGCTCTCGCGCTCGTGCTCCTGGTCGCCGCGGCTGCGGCGCATGCCGTCACGCCGAACGAAATGCTCGACGATCCGGCGCTCGAAGCCCGGGCAAGGGCGCTCTCGGCAGAGCTCCGCTGCCTTGTCTGCCAGAACCAGTCGATCGACGATTCGGACGCACCGCTCGCGCATGATCTCCGGGTGCTCCTCCGCGAGCGCATCACGGCCGGGGACAGCGACGCCGAGGTGATGGACTTCCTCGTCGAGCGCTACGGCGAGTTCGTGCTCCTCAAGCCGCGCTTCGGCGCCAGCACGGCGCTCCTGTGGGCGGCGCCGTTCGTGCTGCTGATCGGCGGGGCGGTGGCGGCCTTCGGCGCGATGCGGCGGAGGAAGATGGCGGGAGCCGGGGCGGCGAGTTCCACCCCGCTCAGTGCCGACGAGAAGAGCAAGCTCGACGAGATTCTCTCCCGATAGCCGGCATCGAAGCCGCTCACTGGATGGGAATATCCGCAAGGTCCGGGCGATAGCGCGCGATCAGCCGGACGAAGAGGCCGCCGCCGAGGCGCTCCCCGGGCGGCAGACCGTAGGCGATCTCCGCGAGCCGGCGGCTGTTGTAGCCGATCAGGTTGCGGCAGGCCGGATCCATGCTGTTGAGGCTCTCCGCCGCCCAACTGCCGAGGCGGTGCTCCCAGTAGAACAGGTCATTGGGATCGAGAGCGTGGGCCGCTGGATCGGCATAGTTTCCGCGCTGCCAGAAGTCCGCGAATGCGGCCGTGACAAACGCGAGGGCGTCGTTCTCGGCTGCCGGAATCGAGATCGAGTAGGTCCGGACCATCTCCTCCACCGACAGCGCGGCCATGCGGCCCGGCTTGTTGTGGAAGTACCCGCGGATGGCCTCGCCGCCGACTCCACGGACGAAGACGGAGCGAGGGTCGTCGGCAAGCAGCCGGCCCATGCCGGAGACCGAAGGATGCGGCCGGTGGGTTCGCCTGCCGCCGTTGCGGGCGCCGACAACCGCAATCTCGCTGGGCTGGTCGTTGCTGTCGTCGACGACGAAATGCGGCCGCCCCAGTCGCCTGCTGATCTCCGCGACCGGTCGCTCTTCCCACGGCTTGAAATTGAGTTTCCTCCACGTGACGGTCTTGAACGCCACGCCAAAACGGTCAAGGGCCGCCAGCAGCAGTCGGGAATCGAAGCCCCCGGTGATGCTCAGCCACACCGGACGGCCGGAGAGCGCCTGCGCCATCGCCTCGAAATACGCGTCGCAGGCGATGGCAAAGTCCTCAAAGGACGTGGCGGCAGGCGCCTGACGGGGCCAGTAGCGCCGGGTGCGCCCGGTCTCGAGCAGGAAAGCGTTGTTGGGAACCAGCAGGAACACGTCGCGAAAGGCCGTGACGTCCCCGGGAAGCAGAAGGACCGGCAACGTCGCCCAAAGGCGCGAGGTCCGAAATTGGGCGACGTCCGGGTCGAGGTCGCCGGAGAAGGCGAGGGCGAGCAGTTCGGAATGAGAGGCGACGGCGTGCGGCACGATGGCCCGGTAGCAGACCGTGCGGCTGCCGAACGGGTCGTTGTAGACGGCCGTCTCGGTTCCCCTGCGAGCAATCACGGCGAATCGGCCGCTGAGCTCTCCGAGCGCGGTCTCGAGCGCCGGACCTGCGGTCAAGGAAAGGACCGCGCACGGGCTTCGCCCGCGAGGCGGGCCAACGAACCAGGCCTCGCCGATGAGGACGGTGAAGTCGGCGCCGTGACGCTCCACCGCGACCTCGGCCTCCGGATGCAGCCACAGGACGAGGTCAGCGAGCCGCAGGCAACGCCAACCCGCCCGGAGACGGCGCCATTCCGATCCCTCCGCCCCCGCGGCTTCCGCATGGAGGAGAAAGCCGCGGCGGAAGAGCAGCCGGGCTTCGGTCTCCGGCGCGACCTCGGGCGGCGCACCCCGCGGAGGCATCGTCGCCGTGCCCGGCAACGGCCCGGGCGATTCGGCTGCTCCGGTCGATTCGGTAATCGGGTGGGGTTTTCGCGACAACCATCGGAATGCGGGCAACGGGTTTCAGCTCACATTGTTGCGAGGGCCGGGGTCTTTGGCGCCTTCATTACCGAAGTTTAATCCGCCTGACAGTGGCCGGTAAGGTCGGGCCATCCATATTCGCGGTCGACGGGCGCCGCAGCGTGACGGCGCCTCACCAAAGGCCTGGAGACCAGACGAATATGAACAACCAGATCCCTTCTCAGGAGCCGACCCGGAAGCTGAAGAAGCGTGCGCTGCTCGGCACGGTGGCCGTGCTTGCGCTCGGCGGCGCGATTGCCGGCGAGGCGATCCTCCTGCCGAAGTCGCCGGCCTATGCCGACGCAGTGCGCGTCGAGGGCGTGCAGCCGGTCAGCTTCGCCGACGTGGTCGAGAAGGTCCGGCCCGCCGTGGTCAGCGTCCGGGTCAAGACCAAGGTCGAGGAAACCGCCGCCGACGGCCAGGGCGAAGACATGCAGCAGTTCTTCGGCGACCAGAACTCGCCGATGGAGCGCTTCTTCAAGCAGTTCCGCGACGGCCAGGGCGACAACAACAAGGGCAACCGCCAGTTCCGCTGGCAGAGCCCCTATGCCACCAGCCTCGGGTCGGGCTTCATCATTTCCGAGGACGGCTACGTCGTCACCAATGATCACGTCGTCGACAAGGGCCAGACGGTCACCGTCATCCTCGACGACAACACCGAGTACGAGGCCAAGGTCGTCGGCGTCGACGAGAAGACCGACCTTGCGCTGCTCAAGATCAACAACCCGGATCGCACGTTCACCTACGTCAAGTTCTCGGAGGAGAAGATCCGCGTCGGCGACTGGGTGGTTGCCGTCGGCAATCCGTTCGGCCTCGGCGGCACCGTGACGGCGGGCATTGTGTCGGCCAGCGGCCGCGACATCGGTTCCGGTCCCTACGACGACTTCATCCAGATCGACGCCGCCGTGAACCGCGGCAACTCCGGCGGCCCGGCGTTCAATCTCAACGGCGAGGTCATCGGCATCAACACCGCGATCTTCTCGCCGTCGGGCGGCAATGTCGGCATCGCCT
>JAGRKZ010000074.1 GCA_020442065.1 Bauldia sp. | reverse complement strand
CGATGCCGCCGGCGCCGTTGACGAGGAGGTTCGGGAAGCGCGCGGGCAGCACCACCGGCTCGCGCTCGGAGCCGTCATAGTTGTCCTGGAAATCGACGGTGTCCTTGTCGATGTCCTCGAGCAGCGTGTGCGCCGCCTTGGCGAGACGGACCTCGGTGTAACGCATCGCCGCCGGCGGATCGCCGTCGACCGACCCGAAATTGCCCTGCCCGTCGATCAGCGGCAGGCGCATCGAGAAGTCCTGCGCCATCCTGACCAGCGCGTCATAGATCGACTGGTCGCCGTGCGGATGGTACTTGCCCATCACGTCGCCGACGATGAGCGCAGACTTGCGGTAGGGCTTGTTCCAGTCGCGCCCGTTCTCGTGCATCGAAAAGAGAATGCGGCGATGCACCGGCTTGAGGCCGTCGCGCGCATCGGGCAGAGCGCGCGACACGATCACGCTCATGGCGTAATCGAGGTAGCTCCGGCGCATCTCGTCGGTGATCGAGATCGGTTCGATACCGCTCGGGCGGTCGCCGCCGGGCTCGCCGGGGACCTCGGGCGGCGGAGTTTCGTCAGCCAAGTTGTCGCTCTGGATTCGATGCCAAAATCTGCCCGGAACCTAAGCAGTCCGGGGCGAAACTACAAGGACCGTTCGGGCATCGATCGAGTGTCGATTAACGGAACAAAATCATGATGTTACAGGCCCGTTTCGCGCCCCGTGCGGCGATCGGCGGGCGGGCGGCCGGCAAAAGCGTCAGACGGCCCGAATCGGTCGCTCCTCCCTGCCCCGCGGCCGCTGTGTCATCGCCGGGTCAGCCGGCTCATGCACTGACGCACTTTCCCGCATTTTCAGGTCGCGGAACCAGAGCTGCGGTGCTCGCCGACATGCTCTGCCGGAACCGGCCTCGCTTCGGTGCGTTAAACGCGGTCCGCACCGGCAGCAAAGGGGAGTGCCAGCCCATGTACGATCATCGCACCGGAATGCCTGTCGACGTTAACAAGCTCGGCTTCGCCGAGCGCGCCCTCTCGGTCGTGCTCGGCCTCGGCATCGCGGCGGCCGGCGCCAAGCCGCGGCCCAACCCTATCCTCAACGTGGTCGCCCTCGCCGCCGGCTCATACCTTGCCTGGCGCGGCGCGACCGGACGCGACCCGCTCGGCATCGAGGTCATGGATCGGGACGACCGCGCCTGACGGCGCGGCCGTTCCCTTGGCATCAGCGTCCAACACCCGTTGTTCGCCGCCGGCTGACGATCATGCCGTAGACAAAGAGCACGATGATCGCGCCGACCGTGGCGCCGATGAAGCCCGCGCCTTCGTCGGGGCCGTACCAGCCGATCGACTGTCCCAGCCAGGTTGCGACGAACGCGCCGATGATGCCGAGGAGCGTCGTGAGGATGAATCCGCTCGGCTCGTTCGGCCCGGGCATGATGAACTTCGCGACGACACCGGCGACGAAGCCGATGACGATGGTCCAGATGATGCTCAAGGCGCTGTCTCCGTTCGGGCGGCCCCGCGCCGCCCCGCGGCATAACGTCGACCGGGCGTCCGGGTTCCTCACAGCCTCGGAAACTCGAAGCGGACGCTGGTGTCGATCGGCGAGCGGCAGGCCTGGTTGACGCGGAGATCGCCGCGGATCGAGGCGAGCATGTAGGCCTCGGTCTCGCTGACGCCGTGGCGGTCCATGAGGATCGGGATCATCGCCCGCACCGCCGCCTCGGCCGCGGTGTCGAACGCCGGCGCCGAGGTGAGCGTGGCGATCCGGTCGGCTGTCTCGAGCCAGGGCCACTCCGTCGCCCCGCCCTTCCGCAGCGTCAGCTTCACCGTGAGCCGGGCGCCGATCTCGAAGCCCGAGCCCGAGACCTCGCCGTCGCCCATCGTCGCGTGGACGTCGCCGATGAAGAACAGTGCGCCCGGCACCCGCACCGGCAGGTGGACGCGCGCGCCCTCTGCGACGAGGTTGCAGTCGAGGTTGCCGCCGTGGCGGCCGACATAGGCGGTGCCGACGGGGTCCCCGTCGGGGGCGGTGGCGATCACGCCGATCATCGGCCGGAGCGGCAATCGCACCCCGGCGAAGTCGATCACCCCGCCTGTCACGTCGGCGAACCGCGCGACTGGCCGCTCGACCACCCCGCGGAGCACGCCGAAATCGGGCTTCACCAGCGTGTAGCCGCGGCCGTCGAGCGCGATCCTGAGGATCTCCGCCGTCAGCACGTCGCCGGGTTCCGCCCCTTCGACGAAGATCGGACCCGTCGCCGGGTTGGCCCGCGGGAAGCGGTCGCGATAGTCCGGCGCGGTCGATTCCACTTCCTCGGGCCGGGTCAGCCGGCCCGCACGCGCGTCGAGCGTGGCGATCGTGACCTCGGCCGGCGGGACAAGCCTCAGCCTCGGCGGGACATCCTTGTCGATGGCGTAGACGACGTCTTCGGCGGAGAGCGTTTCTGGCATGGCGCGGTCTACTCCATCAGCATCCGCCGCAGCCGGGCCGGCGACAGGATCGTCACCTTGCCATAGCCGGTCTTGAGCAGTCCCGCCTGCTCAAAGCGACGGAGCGTGGCCCCGGCAGTGGTGCGCGTGACATTGGCCATCGTCGCGATGTCCGCCTGGCTCAGGTCCACCTCGATCGTACGCTCGACCGGCGGCATCTCACTCCGCGCGCCGGCGGCCCTGAGAAGCACCGCTACCAGTCGCTTGCGGTGGTCGCGGAGCATCAGGTCCGCGATGGCGCCGAATGCGGTGTTGAGGTTGATCATCGTCCCGGCGACGAAGTGCCGCCAGCAGGCCGGGTCCTCGGCGACGATTCCTGTGATCGCGGCGCGAGCGAGATAGAGGACCACGGACTCTCCCGAGGAGATCAGGCCTCCGAGCCTGGCGCCGCCGGTGATGGCGCCGACGTCGCCGGCCCAGCTTCCCGGCCGCAGGAGATGCCCGCAATACGGGCCGTGGTCGACGGCGGACAGCATGAGCCGGATCGTGCCCGCGGCGACGCCGTACATGCCGCCTGACTCGTCACCCGCCTCGTGGAGTACCTCCCTGGGCCCGTAGCGGCGCACCACGGCCCGATCGAGCACGAGATCGCGAAAGCGGGGCGGCGTCGCGGACAGCCATCCGCCGGTTGCGACGTTGCGCAAGAGCTCGGGCGGCAACACAGTCGCGCCTCCAATTGATCGCAGGCGATCAATCTCGCCCATGGCGCCGTGCTAGGCAAGTTCCAGAGTCTGCAGTTCGCAGTGAACAGGCGGGGTCCAAGGGGAACCAAGATGCCAATCGCATACATGAGGATTAGCAACATGACGGCGCACACGACCCATGCGAGACTGGGAGTATCGATGTCCGCCGCCGCTGCCGCGCTTGTACTGACATGCGCGCTGCTGACGCCTGCGGTCGCCGAGGAGCCGACCCGCCCGAACATCCTCTACATCGTCGCCGACGACCTCGGCTGGAAGGATGTCGGTTTCCACGGCTCGGATATCAGGACGCCGACCCTCGACGCGCTCGCCGCCGGTGGCGCGCGGCTCGAGCAGTACTACGCGGAGCCGATGTGCACGCCGACGCGGGCAGCCCTGATGACGGGCCGCTATCCGCTGCGCTACGGGCTTCAGACCGGCGTCATCCCGCAGGGCCACACCTATGGCCTCGCGACCGATGAGTGGCTCCTTCCCCAAGCGTTGAAAGACGCCGGCTACGAGACGGCGATCGTCGGCAAATGGCACCTCGGCCACGCCGACCCGAAGTTCTGGCCGCGGCAGCGCGGCTTCGACCACCAGTACGGTCCGCTGATCGGCGAGATCGACTACTTCACCCACAAGGTCGACGAGGCGGTGGACTGGTACCGCGACAACCAGGTGGTCGTCGAGGACGGCTACTCCACCACGCTCCTCGGCGACGATGCGGTCAAGCTGGTGGAAGGCCACGATCCGTCGGTTCCGCTTTTCCTCTACCTCGCCTTCAACGCCGTCCACACCCCCTATCAGGCGCCCCAGCAGTACCTCGACCAGTACGCGGCGATCGAAGACCCGAGCCGGAGGGCTTACGCCGCCAGCGCGACGGCGATGGATGACCAGATCGGCCGGGTCGTCGCCGCCCTCGACGAGAAGGGCATGCTCGACAACACGCTCATCGTCTTCCAGAGCGACAATGGCGGCGTGCGCGACGCTCTCTTCGCGGGCGCCATCACGGACATGTCGACGGTCGTTCTGCCGGCCGACAACGGCCCCTATCGCGACGGCAAGGGAACCGTCTACGAGGGCGGAACCCGCGTCGTTGCCCTCGCGAGCTGGCCCGGCCACATCCAGGCCGGGACCACCGTCAATGAGATGATCCATACGGTGGACATGTTCCCGACCCTGGTGACGCTCGCGGGCGGCGACACCTCCAGGAGCAAGCCGCTCGACGGCATGGACGTCTGGGGCACGATCAGCGAGGGCAAGCCTTCGCCGCGCACCGAGGTCGTCTACAATGTCGAGCCGCAGCGCGCCGGTGTCCGCGAGGGCGACTGGAAGCTCGTCTGGAAGACGATGCTGCCGCAGTCGGTCGAGCTCTACAACATCGCGGAAGATCCGTCCGAGACGAAGAACCTTGCCGCCGAGCATCCGGACAAGGTTGCCGATCTGGAGAGGCGCGCGAACCAGCTCGCGGCGGAGGCGGCCAGCCCGATCCTGCTCGATATCGAGATCAAGAAGATGCTCGACGGCCTGCATCTGCCACCCTCGCTGCCGCCGACGCTGGACAGTCTCGGCGCCAGTTAGTCGGCTGGCCTCCGGGGAGGGTCCGGCGAGGCAGGATTCGCCCGCCCCCCTCCTCACGCGACGGACCGGCGCGGCGATTCACAGCCGGCCGTCGCTGGCGATTTGGGCTGCGCGCCCCACGCGGGCCAAGCTACACTCAACCGATGCGCCGCAACCTGCCCCTCCCCGATACGGCCGCCGACGACAAGAGCTTCGCGGATGCGGTGCGGATGCTCCGCGACCATCTCCTCGGCGCCGTCGATGTCGATCTCGCCATCTCCATCGACGGCCAGCCCTACGTCATCGCCTGGGCGGACCGACGGTCGGTTCGCGCGCCGGAAGTGATGTTCGCCATGACCGCCGGAATGCGGGTCCTTGAGCGCCGCGGTGCGGCACCGGCCGAGGTCGTCTCGACCGGCGAGGAGCAGATCACCATGATGATCGACGGCGAGCGCCTCGTCTTCCACCTGGTCGAGGCCGACGAAGACGGTTCACCGCGCCATCGTCTCGCAATGCCGCGACTCATCGAATAGCCCGCCCCTAGAATCACCGTTCCGACGTGGGCCAGGGACCCGTCCGGCCCCCGTGATCGAACGCCATGCCGCGCCCGAACAATACAGATCCCGCGCTTTCGCAATCACGACAAGAAGGATGAGAAACGGCGCATAACCATCGGACATATCGTCTAACTCTTCCTCGCACCGCGAGGGCGTCCCGGCCTCGCCTCGGAGTAAAATTCCCGGTCCCGCCCGCGCATCCTTAACGCTCCGTTAACCTCCTTCCGGCGACCTTGGCTAACCGATCCTTAACCCCGGTTAACAAGACCTTGTCGCTCGCTCTCGCCCAGTCTCGCCCCAAGCTGCGCCTTGCCGGGCGGTCGTTTCTCGCCTTCGTCCTCGAGCCGTGGGCGCCGGTGTCGGACTGGCTCGCGGACCTCGATGCCGTGGCCCACCAGTCCTTCGCCTTCTTCGCCAACCGCGCCGTCGTCCTAGACCTCAGCGCGCTCAGGCCCGACAAGGCGGAGGCCGAGGCGCTGCTTGCAGCGCTGCGGGCGCGTTCGATCCGCGTGATCGCAGTCGAGGGCGTGCCCGCCGATCTGGTCGGCCCGTCCCTGTCTCCGCTCGCGACCGGCGTCGCCTCTGCCAAGATCATCGAATTTCCCGGCGGCGAAACCCGCGAGAGCGAATCGGAGGCGACGGCCGCTCCGGCCGCCGCCGCGCCGGCCTCGATGGTGCTCGACAAGCCCGTCCGCTCCGGCCAGTCGGTCTATTTCCCGGACGGCGACGTCACCGTCATCGGATCGGTGTCCTCCGGCGCCGAGGTTATCGCCGGCGGTTCGATCCACATCTACGGCGCGCTCCGCGGCCGCGCGGTCGCCGGCGCCACCGGCGACGGCAACGCCCGCATCGTCTGCCGGCGCTATCACGCCGAACTGGTCGCCATCGACGGCAACTACATGACCGCCGAGGAAAACGCCCAGAAGCTCATCGGCAAGCCCGTTCACATCCGCCTCCAGGGCGGATCGCTACTCACGCAGGTTCTGGAATGACGCCCGGAAGGAGCAACACGGACATGGGAACTGTTCTGGTAGTGACATCGGGCAAGGGCGGGGTCGGCAAGACCACCTCGACCGCAGCCCTTGGCGCGGCGCTGGCAACCGGCGGCGAGCGCGTCGCGGTGGTCGACTTCGATGTCGGCCTTCGCAATCTCGATCTCGTGCTCGGCGCCGAGCGCCGGGTGGTCTTCGACTTCATCAACGTCGTCCAGGGCCAGGCCAAGCTCAACCAGGCGCTGATCCGCGACAAGCGGCTGGAGAACCTCTATCTCCTCCCCGCCTCGCAGACCCGCGACAAGGACGCCCTCACCGAGGATGGCGTCGCCTTCGTCATCGATCAGCTCCGCGCGGAGTTCGACTGGGTGATCTGCGACAGCCCGGCCGGCATCGAGCGCGGCGCGCTGCTCGCCATGCGCCACGCCGATCTCGCCGTGGTGGTCACCAATCCCGAGGTCTCCTCGGTGCGCGATTCCGACCGCATCATCGGCCTCCTCGACTCCCGGACCCTTGCCGCCGAGCGCGGCGAGCAGATGGAGAAGCACGTCCTCATCACCCGCTACGATCCCGCTCGCGCGGCCCGTGGCGAGATGCTCTCGATCGAGGACGTTCTCGAGATCCTGTCGCTGCCGCTGATCGGCATCGTTCCCGAGAGCCAGGCGGTGCTGAAGGCGTCGAACGTCGGCTCGCCGATCACCCTCGCCGACCCGCAGAGCGCCTCCGCCCGCGCCTACATGGATGCGGCCCGCCGCCTCCGCGGCGACAGCGTCGAGATGACCATCCCCTCGGAGAAGAAGAGCTTCTTCGGCAACCTGTTCGGGAGGGCTGCATGATGTTCCGACTGTTCAAGCCCCGCCAGTCCGCCCCGGTGGCGCGGGACCGGCTGAAGGTGCTCCTCGCCCATGAGCGCGCCTTCCTCGGCAAGCCGGACCTGATCAGCCTGCTGCGCGAGGAGATCCTCGCCGTCATCCGCAAGCACGTGCCGGTCGATTCGGAGAAGGTCCGCGTGACGGCCGAGCGGACCGCCAAGGTCTCGACGCTGTCGGTCGACATCGAGATTCCGATGGACAAGCCCACCGCCGCCGCGGCCTGATCTGCAAATCAAACCCTTTCCGCCTCCCCGACCGCCAGCGCTGGACAGCCACGCTGGCGGTCTTTTTGTGCTATTTAACAACCCCATAGGATGATCGGTTCATTCACGGCTTCGTGATTTTTCACACTGATAGTTTGTCTGACATGGCTGCGTCTGACAGTTGGCATTTGCTGAAACACGGAGCCAAAGATCATGGGTACGCTGGCGCCCTCGGGCGTTGAATTTCTGATCAACACAACCACCTCCGACGCACAGTCCACTCCCGCCATCGCAGCGCTGAGCGATGGCCGGTTCGTGGTTGCCTGGACCGACTCCAGTGCAACCGGAAGCGATACCAGCGGCGCAGCGCTTCGTGCCCAGATATTCAATGCCGACGGTAGCAAGTTTGGGTCCGAGTTCCTGGTCAACACGACGACGACAGGCGACCAGGACACGCCCACGATCACGGCTCTGGCGAACGGCAATTTCGTCATCGCCTTCGAAGACGGGCCGTTCAACAGCGGCAATGTGCGTGCACGGTTGTTCGACGCCGATGGCAACGCCATTGCGTCCGACTTCCTGGTCAACACCGCGACCACTGGCCTGCAGGACGTTCCGAAGATTGCGGCCCTCGCCGGCGGCGGCTTTGTCGTTACCTGGGAGGACAACGGCGCCACCGGCGGCGATACCTCAAGCTACGCCGTACGGGCTCAGATCTACGACGCGGGCGGTGCTCTGGTAGGAAGCAATTTCCTCGTCAACACCACCACCGCCAGCGGCCAGCGCGACCCGGTCGTGGCCGGCCTTGAGGACGGCGGCTTCGTCGTTGCCTGGCGGGACTTCAGCGCCACGGGCGGCGATACCTCTGGCGCCGCCATCCGGGCGCAAGTGTTCGATCAGAACGGCGGTCTGGTCGGCGTCGAGTTTCTCGTCAACACGACGACCACCAATGGCCAGTCCGACCCGACGATCGCCGCGCTCGCGAACGGCAACTTCGTCGTCGCATGGACAGATTCGAGCGTCAGCGGCGACGACACCTCAGACGACGCGGTGCGAGCCCAGGTCTTTTCGGCGGCCGGCGACAAGATCGGCGACGAGTTCCTCGCCAACACGACGACCACCGGATTCCAGAGCGAACCCTACGTTGTCGCGCTCGACGACGGTCGGTTCGTGGTCTTGTTCCGTGACGGCAATCTCAGCAGCTACATCAGGGCCCAGGCGTTCAACGCCGACGGATCGAAGTCCGGCGACGAATTCAAGGTCGACCAGTCCACCACGGGCAACGCGACCGCGCCTGCCGGGGTCGTCCTCCCTGACGGGCGGATCGTCCTGACCTGGCAGGACATCGCCTCGACCGGCGACGACACGAGCGATCTCTCCATCCGCGGACGCATCTTCGATCCACGCGACGAGGGCGTGACGCTGGTCGGCACGCCGGGCCACGACGATCTCATCGGCAGTGACTTCGGTGATGTCATCGAGGGTCGCGGCGGTGACGACTCGCTTCACGGCGGTATCGGCGGCGATGTCATCTCCGGCGAGGGTGGCAACGATGTCCTCGCTGGCGACGCCGGCCACGACACGCTTCGCGGCGGCGCGGGCGACGACAACCTCAGCGGCGGCAGCGGCAACGATCTGCTCGAGGGCGGGGACGACGCCGACACGCTCTACGGCGGCATCGGCGGCGACACGCTGCGCGGCGGAAACGGCGACGATTTTCTCGACGGCGGGCTCGGCGACGACGAGGCCGATGGTGGCAGCGGCAACGACACCTATGTGCTCGACAGCGTCGGCGACACCATCATCGAGGCCAGCGGCGGCGGTACCGACACGGTCCTCCCCGTGTTCTTCAGCCTTACCCTCTTCGACAACGTCGAGAATGCCTCCCTCGGCGGAACCGACGACCTCGATCTCACCGGCAACGCGTCCGCCAACCAGCTCACCGGCAACTCCGGTGACAACGAGCTCCGGGGACAGGACGGCAACGACAACCTCTCCGGCGGCAACGGCAACGACAATGTGTTCGGCGGCAACGGCAACGACGTCCTCGACGGCGGCGCCGGGATCAATACGCTGAACGGCGGCAACGGCAACGATCTCTACTTCCTCAACGTCGGCGATACCGTCGTCGAGGCCGCCGGGACGGCCGGCGGCATCGACACGGTCGTTGCCGCATTCACCATCGACCTTGCCGCCTATGCCAATGTCGAAAACGCGACGCTGGGGGGCAGCGCCAGCTTCGGCCTCACCGGCAACGCCGTTGCCAACATCCTCACCGGCAACGGCGGCGCCAACGCCATTGCCGGCAACGGTGGCGACGATTCCCTGTTCGGCGCCGGCGGCATCGACAACCTGTCCGGCGGCAACGGTGACGACGTCCTCGATGGCGGCAGCGGCGCGGACACCATGTCGGGCGGCGCCGGCAACGATACCTACGTGATCGACGATGCAGGCGACACGGTGAACGATTCCTCTGGCATCGACGAGGTTGTCTCCGGCGTGCTTGACCTCGCGCTCGGAGCGGGCATCGAAAATGGCAGGCTCACGGGCAGCAGCGACCTCGACCTCACCGGCAACGTTGCGGCGAACACCCTGCGTGGCAACGGCGGCAGGAACCTGCTCCTCGGTGCCGAGGGCGACGACACGATCGACGGCGGCGGCGGCGCCGACCGGCTCAACGGCGGATTGGGGGCCGACACGCTTGGTGGCGGCGACGGTGCAGACGTCTTCGTCTTCGACGTGTCCGTGCGGCCGGCCAACGCAGACCACCTGACCGACTTCCTCGCCGGCGCCGACCGGATCGAGCTCGACCGCACCATCTTCAAGGCGCTCAAGCTCGGCGTGCTCAAGGCCGGCGCCTTCTACGCCGGCAAGAATGCCAAGGCGGCCCATGACGGCAGCGACCGCATCATCTACGACACGAAGTCGGGCGAACTTCGCTACGACAGGGATGGCGCGGGCGGAGCCAAGGCCAAGCTGGTGGCCATCCTCGACACAAGCCCTGACACGGTGGGTCACACCGACTTCACGGTCGTTGCCTGAGGCGGACCGATATCGAGGCGATCCCATCGGGACCGCAATGGACAAGCCCGCCGCCGCCGCGGCCCTGAGCCCTTCGCCGAAAAGACCAACAAGGCGCGCCGCCCGGCGCGCCTTCTTCATTCACCAGCCCGTCCCTATCAGGGCGGCTGGCTCGGGCGCGTCAGGTCCCCGGCCAGGCGGCCGTGCTCTCCCGATCCCACATGCCCCGTACTCCGTAGAACAGCCTGGGATTGAAAGAACAGCCTGGGATTGAATTTGTCCAGGCGATGACCTCAATCTCACTGCGTGGGCAACGGGGTGCGGGGATGCCGAAGCTTCCGGTTTTCGGGACAGTTGGGCTTGCCTATGGATTCGTGTTCCGCAACCTCGGCACGATGTACCGGCTCTGCTGGTTCCCGATCCTGGTAAGTACCATTCCCGACATCGCTCCAGCCGAGAGCCTGGCTTCGGGTTGGAGTCCGGGTTTGCCGGCACTGACCTTCCGCCTCGTGATCGATGTGGTGGTCTTTCTCGTTCAGTCATTCCTGACGGCGATGGCGCTCGTTGCGATCCATCGCGTCATCCTGTTCGGTGATCGACAGCCCGGCCGGTACTTCCTGTTCAACGTCGGGCGCGCAGAATTCTACTTCACCGCCGTTCCGGCCGTCCTTCAATTCTCGATCATCGTCACCGGACTCGTGGCATTCGCGGTCATCCGCCCGCCACCGTTCGGTCAGGTCGCGGTCAGCGGAGGCCTCGTCCTCGTCCTGTTTTTGGGCCTTTCCGCGGTCTGGTTGCTTGGGACCTGGGCGATCTGCCGGCTGATCGCGTTTTACCCGCTGATCGTGGTGAGGGAGCGCCTGCCCTTCGCCGATGCCTGGCATCTCTCCCGGGGCAACTTCTGGCGCATACTCGGTGTCGTCGTCTGCGCGAGCCTGCCGATTGTCGTCGTGATGTCCGCAGCGGGACTCTTCGCCTTGCCGGCCGTCCTCTCCGGCACGATCCCCGGCGAAGTGGCGGCACTCCCCTTGATTTCGGGGGTTGCCGGCGTCCTCCTGGGCGTCGTGCTCGGCATCCCGCTCCTCGCGCTCGGCGTGGCGGTGCTCTGCTACTGCTTCAAGGCCCTCGCCGGGTATGCACCCGACGCGATCGTGCACTCGACGCCGGAAGACTCGCCGTGACGGCACGAAGGGGCGGCGGCGAGGCCGCCCCGCCCGTAGCCTGATCGTTGAGCGCGACGCTGTGCGGGCCGGTTGCCACCCTGGCGGCCTGGACTGTCAAAACAGCCCTGGCTTGTATTTGACCTTCCGCTCGCGCAACGTGGCCTCGGGCGATTTCGGGGCTGCGCATGCGCAAGTTGGCGGTGTTCGAGACGGTCGGTCTCGCCTACACCTTTGTGTTCGGTAATATCGGGACGATCTACCGGCTCTGCTGGTTCCCGGCGCTCCTTGCGTTGGCGGTGTCCCTGCCTTTCGAGATCTGGCCGCCCGTCCAAGTTCTCGCGTCACCGGGCGCGCTCCCCGGCGCCGGCGCGTTCCTGGGCGGGATCGCGCTCGTTCTCTTTCAGGTGTTCTGCTGGTCGATGGCGCTGGTCGTGATCCATCGCGTCGTCCTCTTCGGAGGGCGGAGGACGGGCACGGTGTTCTACTTCTCCGCAGGGCCAGCGGAATTCCTCTTTACGGCCATGTGGATTGCATTCGGGGCCGCCTTCTTCGCCTTTGGATTCCTCACCGTGAGCCTCACCGCCCTGGT
Source organism: Bauldia sp. (assembly GCA_020442065.1). Taxonomy (GTDB): domain Bacteria; phylum Pseudomonadota; class Alphaproteobacteria; order Rhizobiales; family Kaistiaceae; genus Bauldia. The sequence goes on along the minus strand of JAGRKZ010000074.1, from coordinate 7,988 downwards.
CGGTGACATGGCCTCCAGCATCAGTCTGCCGAAGCAATCCGGATTCGCCGTCATCCTCGTCTTCCTCACCGCCGGCGTCTGGGTCGCCTGCCGGCTCGTGCCTCTGGCGCCGCTCATGGTGGTCACGGAACGTCCAGCCATCCGTCAGTCGTGGCGACTGTCGCGGGGGAGCGCCGGTCGCATATTCGGCGTCCTAGCCCTCTCGGCTCTGCCGATCGTCCTGCTGAACTACATCGTGGGCCTCATTCTGCTGCCCATCATGTTCGCCTTCGTGTCACACGCCAGCCAGGCGGACCTGCCGGGGCTACTGGTCTGGTTGAAGCTCGCCGCCTCGGCCATGACATTCGTGGTCGGCATCCCGCTCCTCGCGCTCGGCGCCGCGGTGCTCTGCTACTGTTTCAAGGCCCTCGCCGGGTATGCCCCGGGCGAGCTCGTCGACTAGCCATCGCGCCGGTATGGCCGCGGCGGCGTCCCCACCCAGTTAGAGATGCCGAGACGATCATGGCGTACCTGCCAGTCCTTGCCACCGCCGGCCGCTCCTACGTCTTCGCCTGGAAGAACCTCGGCTCCGCCTTCCGCCTCGCCTGGCTGCCCTTCCTCGTCGCGAGCCTCCCGTGGCCGCCGGGCGAGGCCATCGGAGCGGCATGGTGGCTCGCGAGCCCGCTTCTTCTCCTGCTGGCGGCGATCGTCGCGACGGTGAAGGCAGTGTGTTCTTCACTCGTTACCGTCGCCCTGATGCGGGTCGTCCTGTTCGACCGTCGCGCGGCGGCAACGCTTCTGCCGCCGTCGATCGAACCCGTCCATGTCCTGGTGGTTGCCGTCTATCTCGGTTTGGGCCTGCTCGCGTTCCTGATGGAAGGCGTGCTGGCGGTGGCGAATGTTGCCCTGCCGATCCCAACCGCCAACGCGGCGTTCCTGCTCCTGCCGGCGGCGTACATCTATGTGGGCGCCCGTCTGTTCACGCTGGACGCTGCCGTGGTGGTCAGCGGACGGCTTCCGCTCCGCGAGACCTGGCGCCACGCCGCTGGCAACTGGTGGCGACTCTTCGCCCTCATGCTGCTCTGCTCGGCGCCGGCCCTCCTCCTGCCGTCGAAGTTCGGGTCTGTCGCCTCCGAGATCGGCGCGGCCGACTTCGCCCTCAACAGCGATGCCGCCACGACGTTGGCGACCACCCTCATCGAGTTCGTGGTCGGCCTCCCGCTCGCCGCTCTCAATGCCGCCGCCACCTGCTACGCCTTCAAGGCGCTTGCCGGGATTCCCCCCGACGCGACGGTGTGACCGGCCGCGCCGAGCCGCAGCACCATCACAGCGCAAGACAGCTCAGGATTGCATTCGGCCGTGCCGTCGCGTTTGATTTCAACCGGTGAAGCGGGGGCGACTCGGACATGACAAAGGTTCCGGTTTTCAGGACCGTCCGGGCGGCCCTCGATTTCCTGTTCGATCGATTCGGTTTCGTCTTCCGCATCGCGTGGTTCCCGATGCTGGTCGGCGCCGGTGCGGAGATCGCCGCCGGCCTCACCGATCTCCAGGCGATCGTCGGCGCGGGACGTCTCTTCGTTGGTGGCCCCGCGCCACTGACCGTCTGGCGGGTCGCGGGCGACACTGTCACCGCCCTGTGCATCGCCATGGTCGCCGTCGCCTGCCACAGGGCCATCCTCTTCGGCGATCTCCGGCGTGGCACCCGTCTCCTCTTCACGATCGGCCGCACCGAGCTTCTCTTCATGATCCTGCCGATGGCGTCCTATGTGTTGGTGTGGACCGACAAGGCCATCCGCGGTCCCGGGGTCTCGGCCGGGTTCATCGGTGATGTGAGCAGATGGCCCACCCTGTGGACGCTGCCGATAGCGGTCGCTCTTGCGGCAGTTTTCTGGATCTCGACCCGAATTAGCGTGCTCTATCCGGCGATCGTCGTCACGAACAGATTCGCGCTGGGAACGGCGTGGAGGCTGACAAAAGGAAACTTCTGGCGGCTGACGGGCGTCTACGTCCTCGGTGGCCTTGCCCTCGGCATCGCCATCGTTCTGGAACTGGTTATCGGCGGCGTCCTGGCGTCGCTGTTCGTGGCGCCGCTGATCGCGAAAGCGGGTCACACGCTGCTGGGGATTGCGCGACTGACCATCGTGTTTGGCGTTCTCGTCGTTTATGTCCTGATGATCCCCGCCGTTGCATTCACCGTTGCCCTTGTCTGCCACAGCTACAAGGCGCTGATCGGGCTCGGGCCATATGAGATGCTGCCGCTTGCCTCGGCGACCCGTGCGGCCCTGCCGCCCGACGGACCTGCCCCCATCGATGAAGGACAAGGCGAGCCCCGACCGGAGTGATCCGGCCGGGGCCTCTCGGGCCCGTAACCCCGCCTACTCGTTCACCGAGTCGGCGGTCGAGGCGGCGCGGGCGAGCTTGACGAACTCGGCGCGGAGGCCGAACTCGTCCTCGCCCCTGGCACCCTTGGCCAGGGCCACAATCTGGTTCCAGCCGAACTCCGGCGCGAGCCAGGGGTCGCCGCGGAGCTTCTGGCCGTAGGCGGCGACCGAAAGCGCGAAGCGTGTCGCCTCCGGGGCCTCGTCGAGCCCCGCCGACCGGTCGGCGTCGGTGATCGCCCGGTCGATCAGGATCGAGGTGTCGCCGCCCGGCAGCTTGTAGCGGACCTTGACGAAGGCGATCTCGTCGCTGGCCGCCACCGGGCCGGTGCTGACCTTCTGGTAGCGGAGCGGATCGGCCGAGAGCGGGCCGCCGACCGGCGTGATCTCGTAGAGCGCCGTCACCGACGCGCCGGCTCCGACCTCGCCCGCGTCGACCTGGTCGTTGTTGAAGTCCTCGCGGTTGAGGAGCCGGGTTTCGTAGCCGATCAGCCGGTATTCGGCGACGCGGTCGGGGTTGAACTCGACCTGGATCTTGACGTCGTCGGCGATCGGGAAGAGCGAACCGGAGAAGTCGTCACGGAAGAGCTTGTTGGCCTCGTCGAGCGTGTCGATATACGCCGCCGTGCCGTTGCCGGACTGCGACAGCGTCTGCATCATCACGTCGTTGTAGTTGCCGCGGCCGAAGCCGTAGACGGAGAGATAGACGCCGGTCTCGCGCTTCTCGGCAACGAAGTCCTCGAGCTTCTCGGGATCGGCGATGCCGACGTTGAAGTCGCCGTCGGTCATCAGGATCACCCGGTTGACCTTGGCGTCGTCGAAGCCCTCTTCCGCCATGGCGTAGGCGAGCGCGAGGCCCTCGCCGCCTGCGGTCGAGCCGCCGGCCCGCATCGCATCCACGGCGCAGCGGATCTTGAGCTTCTGGTTGCCCGCGGTCGGCGGCAGCACCGCGCCGGCCGCGCCGGCATACACCGCGATCGATACCGAGTCTTCGGGGCGGAGCTGGTCGATGAGCACGTTCAGCGCCTTCTGCACCAGCGGCAGCTTGGTCGGATCGTCCATCGAGCCCGACACGTCCATGAGGAAGACGAGGTTGAGCGGCGGCCGCGCGTCGGCGGCGATGTCGTAGCCCTGCAGGCCGATGTGGATGATCTCCTTGCCCGGCGCCCAGGGCGACGGGGCGAGCGCCGCGTGGATCGCAAACGGCGTGTCGGGCGAGGCCGGCGGCGCGTAGCCGTAGTCGAAATAGTTGACCAGCTCCTCGACCCGGACCGCATCGCGCGGCGGCAGGTGGCCGTCATTGAGGAAACGGCGGACATTGGCGTAAGAGGCCGTGTCGACGTCGATCGAGAAGGTCGAGACCGGATCGTCCGCCACCTGCTTGATCGGGTTGGAGGTGGCGTCGGGATAGCGCTCGGTGTCGACCGGCTGGTCGTAGACGCCATCTCCGACCGCCTCCATGGCCATCGTGTCCTGCGACACGACTCCGCCGACCGGCGCGCTGTTGGCCGGGGGCGCGGGCAACGGTGGCGAGGCGGTCCTCGGCGAGATCAGCTTCTGGAAGAAGCCGCCGGAGCGGGTTCGGCTCCCGCCTTCCTCGTCCTGGTCCATCCGGTCGTAGCCGAACTGGGCGCAGGCCCGGGCGCTGGGAAGTCCGTCGATCACCTCGTCCGTAGCAGCAAAGGCCGGCACACCGGCGAGGGCTGTCGCCGAAAGCAGCACCGACAGCATGCACACCGTATTCACGGGCACTGAGAGAAGGCTGATCATCGCCACGTTTCTCCATCAGCGCCCCCCAGCGCGACGGAGGCTCTCACCGCAATTGGCGGGCTTTTGGGCCGCATGGCGGCGCCATTGTGGAGAAGCGTTCATGTTGCCGAAGCGCCACGGCCAGGCCATCCGGCGCCCATTTTGCCGATCCTGCGCGGTGAAGCGGCCGTGTTAGGTTCGTCCTGAGCCATCCGGTACGGAATCCCAGCCATTGCGCCGCCTCAATCTCCTCGCTGTCGTCGGCCTCGCCGCCTGTCTCGCTGCCCCTGCGTGCGCCTTCGAGCGCGTCGGCGTTGTGCTCCTGCATGGCAAGACCGGCACGCCCGCCCAATTCGAGACCGTCGCCGGGACGCTGATCGAAGCCGGTTTCGCGGTCGAGACGCCGGAGATGTGCTGGTCTGCCGGCCGCCTCTATGACGACCCCTTCGCCGAGTGCATGAGCGACGTCGACACCGCCATCGGCTACCTCCGTCGCGACGGCGTCAACCGGATCGTGATCGGTGGTCACAGTCTCGGGGCGCTCGGCGCGCTTGGCTATGCCGCCACGCATGAGGGGCTTGCGGGTGTGATCGTCCTCGGCGCCGCCGGCGATCCCGGCGACTTCAACACCAACCCCGCCGTGGCCAAGAGCATCAGGACCGCGGAGACGATGGTCGCCGCCGGCAACGGAGGAGTGACGGCGGACTTCACCGATCGCGTTCTCGGTCGCAACTTCACGGTGCGGACGACCGCCGACGCCTTCCTGTCCTTCCTCGGTCCGGACAGTCCGCTCGCCATCCGCCATACGCTGCCGGCGATCGACGCCCCCCTGCTTTGGATCGCGGGGACGAAGGACGGCAGCCAGCGGAATGCGGCGGCGCTGTTCGCGATGGCGCCGGACGATGCGATGAGCCGCCTCGTCAAGGTCTCCGCCAACCATCTCGGCACCCCCGATGCCGGAACGTCGGCGATGATCACATGGCTGACCGAACTGGAAGACCGCTGAGCGCGTCAGCGAGCCATCTCGGGGGCGGCTGACGCCGTCGTCGGGATGCTGTCGGGGTCGACCTTCGACATGGTGATCGCCGACTCCATCACGAGGCTGAGGCTCATCGCCGGGTCGAGCGCCTCGCGGGCCATCAGGATGTATTGCCGGGCCACCAGGCCGAGGATCGCCGGCCAGTACTCCACCGGGACGCTCTTCCCCGGCTCCGGTCCGTCCGTTCGTGCCAGGATCGCCCTGGCCGCCGGCCAGAACCTCACGAGCGCCTCCTTCGGCGACAGGTGCGGGCGATGGTCTGCGGAGACCCGCGGGATGCCGAAGTCGCCGGTACCGATGGTCGCGCTCGCGTGGCGGAACATGTCGACGTAGTCGGGAAGCCGTGCTTCGGGAAGGCCGGCTTCGACCGCGGCCGCCGCTCCGAACCCCCACACCGTCCACTCTCGCGCCCCTTCCGGGACAAGATAGCCGTTGATCAGGTCGCCAAAGTAGAACCGCTCGCCGGATGGCGTCGTAGCGAGGACTAGCCCGTCCTTCGGCGCCGGCTTGCCCGATCGCCGCACGGCGTCCCAGGCCGCGCACTGCGCGGCAAAGCCGGCGAGCTTGCCGACGACCGTCATCAAAGTCTCGACGTGGACACCGCGCCCGGTGGTCAGCCAGGCGAGAATGGAGTCGCGCAAACTGCCGATCGCGATGTTGGACTCGATCTCGTGGTCGGGTTGCCAGGGCAGGTTGACCTCAGCCAATCGCTGTCGATCCCCCTGTTGCTCGTCGGCCACCGCAGGCTCCTCGCGGCGCGTCCGTCACGCGCCGGCAGGTGGCTACACCGCGCGGAGCCCGTCCGCAGTGGCTCGTATCACAGCCCCTGCCCGGCCTGCCGGCGTTCGGGTTACGGGGCGGCGAGCGGAGTGAATGTCCGACGATGGACGCCGTTGATCCATGCACGGAAGGCGGCACCACCGGCGGCCGGTCGATCGCCCGGTGGCATGGGATAGCGAAGCGTCGCAATCACGACGGAACCGCCGCTCACCCCGGGAAGCGCGTCGACCGCCCGCTTCTCGGCTTCTCCGCCTTCGATGGAGGCGACGAAGGTGGCGAGCGTGACGGCCGCGATCCCCTCGCCGTCAATGACGGCGGTCTCGATTCCACCCCCCACCGTCTCGACCAGCGGCGGCGCGGACTCCTCCGGCCGCCAGTCGGCGAGACGGTCGGCGAGCACCACCGCCGCCGTGTCAGCCGACTCCCGGTCGGGGAAAGGCAGGCCGATCACCGCGAGCTGATCGCCGCCGGCCTGCATGTCGGCGATGACCGCAAGCGGATAGAGCGGCAGCCGTGGGCCAGGCGTCGGCGCCGCGATCGCGGCGCGGAGCTGCTCCACCGTCGGGGCGCCGAACAGGTCGGCCATCCGGATTCCGGGATCGTCGGCCGAGCCGACATCGCGCAGCATCAACGCCGTCGCCTGGAGGAGTTGTGCGCCCGTCGTCTCGGCCGCGATGTCGAGGATGGTGCGCGACAGAGACGCCGCCGGTGACACCGGGCTCTCGCCGGCATTGGTGGCCGCCACCGCCTCGATCGCCGGCCAGTTCGTGGCGTGGACCATCATCTCCGGCCGCACCGCGACACGTCCGGCGCGCGGAATGTTGCCGAGCAGGAAGTCGCCCTCGGCGAGGCGGTCGTCGAGGCCAAGCATCATCTGGTCGTCGTCGAAGCGATGCCAGACATCGAAGCCGCCGACCTCACGGACCTCGAAGCCGCGCGCCGCGAGCGCCGCGCCGACGACCGCCGGGTTGTCGAAGTCCGGTGCCCCGGCAATCACCGTCACCAGGCTCGGCGGCGCCCAGAACGTCATCGCGGCGTCGATCCCGAACCAGTCGATCCCGAGCGCCTCGCGCGAGGTCACCGGGCGACGGCCGATCCCCGCCGGATAGGTGAGGACGTCCGGCGGGCCGACCATCACCCGCCCCATGGCGGCGAGCCACTGCTTCTGTGCGTCGCGCGGGAGGTCGGCGAAGGCGTCTTCGGAGTCCGGCGTCGCAACGCCGCCTGCCTGCTCGACGGCCCGCACGTCCACGTAGCTGAAGACCGGCCCGGACCGGGTTGTCTCCCGAGCATCGGGAATCAGGACCAGAAGCTCGTCAAGGAGCGTGTCCGCCGCGGCGCCGGCGGGCGTCGCGAACGCCACGGCGAGGGCAATGATCGCTGAACGCACGCTTGGGCGCATGCCGCTCCTCACTCTGCTTGCCGCAGACTCAATCGCCGCCGGGCCGGCCGCAGCCGGCGGTACGCACCGTCACCTATACCAGACGGCTCTGTTCGACCGCAGCCGCGATGAACGAGGCAAACAGGGGATGGGGCGCGAACGGCCGCGACTTGAGCTCGGGATGGTACTGCACCCCGATGAACCAGGGATGGTCGGCAAGCTCCATCGTCTCCGGCAGCAGTCCGTCCGGCGACAATCCCGCGAAACGCACGCCGTGGCCCTCGAGACGATCCCGGTAGTTGATGTTGATCTCGTAGCGGTGGCGGTGGCGTTCGGTGATCTCGGTGGTCCCGTAGATGCCCGCGATCCGGCTGCCGCGCTCGAGGACGGCGGGATAGGCGCCGAGCCGCATCGTGCCGCCGAGATCGTCGCCCGCGACGCGGCGCTCGAGCTGGTTGCCGCGCACCCACTCGGTCATCAGACCGACGACCGGCTCCGGCGTCTCGCCGAGTTCGCTCGAGCCCGCCTCGACCAGCCCGGCGAGGTTCCGCGCCGCTTCCACCATGGCAAGCTGCATGCCGAAGCAGATGCCCAGGAACGGCACCTTGTGCTGGCGGGCGAAGCCGACGGCGTTGATCATCCCCTCCGAGCCGCGCCTGCCGAAGCCGCCCGGCACGAGGAT